>NZ_JBSGEZ010000017.1:0-110541 GCF_053603155.1 Nocardia sp. NPDC004260
CGCATCGTCAAACGAGCCATCTCCAAACACCGCGCCAAGGGCGACATCGACCGAAACACCTACAAGATTGAGATCGACGTCACCATCAACACCAGTTGACACCAGCCCGACCAGCCTATGTGAGCGGCATTGGGGCCGGGTGAGCTGATATTGCAGCGCCAGTTCGGTGAATCTGTACAACCCGGGTTCGCGTCCGAGTTGCTCTACGGTGTCGAGCAACTCATGGGCTTGGGCAGCGGCGACGGAGACCTGCCGGGGACCCGCGGTCACGACGGTGGCGGTGACCGGCACGCGCGCCGCAACGGACAGCTTGTCGACCACGCTGTCGAGATCGAGGGCGCTGAGCTGGGTGGCGGGAATGAGGATCGTTCCTCCGTCGACCGACAGCAGCGACAGCGCCCGGCCGTCGAACAGGTCGGCGAGGCCGGACTGCAGGCGGCGCAGCTTACGCCGGGCGACGACTCGGCTGTCGAGCTGGGGAAGGCTTTCGTCGGGATGCGCGGGCACGGCGACCGCGAGCACGAAATACTCGTCGGCGACGGGTATTCCACATTCGCGAGCCATCATCGAGGACGCGTGCCCGCCGAGCAGCGCCGAAGTCAAGGTGTGCGTCGCGGTGTGGTCCTCGGCCGCCACGGCTTTGCACTCTCGCACATACGCTTTGCTGACCGTCGCGGTGATGAGGTTCAAGAGCTCGAGCGTGACGGCGGTGCCCGCGATGAGGTCGGCGCGGCCGTCTTTGTCGGCGAACAGCATGCCCAATCCGAATTTGAACCCGGCGTGGATCGCATGGAGGATGCCGTCGATCGGGATCCCCTTCCTGGCCCATCCCGCCGCCGCTGTCTGCAGAATGTCGGTTCGTCCGGCAGATGCCTGCCCGTTCAATCGCTGGACGGCCCACTCCAAGCACATCCGAACCACGGCAGCGGCTTCCGCCTCGGCCGTGCCGCCGGGCAACGCGGCGGAATCGATGAGGTGCGCGACGACCTTCGCGGCTGCCCGATGGGTTTTCGGTGCATGCGGCGTGACGCGCCGCGCCTTGTTCGATTCGACGTGGGCGATGCTCTCGATCGTCACTGGTGACCTCCTTGTCGCCGTGGAACCGATGGAGCGCCGGGTTCGCGCTCGATCGGCGACCGTGACTACCTCGCGGTGTCCGCGGCGCTTTCTGCCGTTCGGTCCGTGGAAAAACGGTAAACCGCAGGCCGACTCAGCTGCTACTCCGCTTCGTGCGGCTGGGGAAGTAACGAAAAAATAGGCTTTGACCAGCAAAGATCATGAGGGAAAGCCCGATTTGGGAAGCACATGCACACCACATACATGGTCAGGTGCTCACTTTTTTGCGCAGAGCGCCACAGCTGCTCAAACGGCCGCGCGCGCCGCCGCCTCGGCTTCGGCCCAAGCGCCGATCATCCGCGCTGTCATGTCGATCGCCTCCGCGCGCGCGGGGTCGTCGACCTCCAGGGCGGACGCGCGCAAAACCGCCGCGAAACCGGTATTGATCACGACGAAGGTCATCACGTCGTACTCGTGATCGTCGCCCGGACCGAGCACTTGGATCAGCATCACTTTCACCAGCAGGCGCAGCCGCGGTTCGAACTCGGGAATGCCACTGCTGTAGAACTGCACACCGGCGACGAGCGCGCGCACCAACTTCGCATTGGCCACCAGCTCTTCGGTGATCACGCCCAGGATGTCGGCGGCGACCTGATGCATCGTTTTTCCCGACAAGTCGAAGACGCGCTGGGTGAAACGCCGCTCCACCGTTTCGAGCAACCGCTCGAGCAGTTCTTCGACCAGGACACCGCGATCGGCGAAGTACCGGTAGACCGTGCCGATGCTCACGCCCGCTTCCGCCGCGATCTTGTTCGTGGAGGTATTGGCGATACCGCGCTCGCCGAACAGCCGCGCCGCCGTGTCCAGGATGTGCTCCCTGGTCGCTTTGGCCCGCGCCTGCGAGGGGCGACGACGTTGACCGACAGCCTTCGGCGGCATGACTTCCTCCCGCCCGTCCACGGAAAATGAGCGTCGCTCATCTTAACCACAGCCACCGGCGTCGTGCTCGAACTCGGGTTCGATGACCCGCTCGACGGGCGATGCCGGAACCCTGTCCCTTAGCATGCTAGTTTGCTAGCATCATCTCGTGGCCGAGGAAGTGAAGCAGTTCAACGTCTACCTGCCGATCGAGCTGATCAAGCAGGTCAAGTACCGGGCGATCGAGTCGGAGATGTCGTTGTCGGCGCTGGTCACCGCCGCGCTGCGCGCCTACCTCGACGACGAAGGAGAGGATCGGCAATGACCACCGATGGCATCGAGGCCGTGTTCCTGGAGACCCACAACTGGGGCCGGATGGCGAAATTCCTGCAAGGGCTGGGCTTCACGGTCGACTTCGAGACCGATCACAATTCCGGCCGGTTCCGCAACGGCGAGGGAGCCTACGTCTTCGTGGCCGAGGTGCCGCCGACACAGCAGACGAGCACCCGGTTGGTGCTGAAGGTGGCGAGCCCAGAGGTACGTCCGGGCGACGGCGTCGAGATCCGCACCGACTTCGAGCCGACCCATTACGGGACGAGGGAAATGACCGTCTACGACCCGGACGGGCGGGTTTGGAGCCTGCAAGCGCCGGGAGAGGAGTGAGCCGATGACACCCGAGACGATCGCGCCGGACAGCACCGCGGTCCGGGTAGCGCTGTGGCGAGCCGTGCACGTGCTGCACGACCAGGCACCGCACGTGTTCGACGACCGCGTCGGCCTACGCCTGGCCGCGCCCGAGGACGGCTGGCGGGACCGCCCGGACATGGATCCGCAGTCCACCGCGCCGATGCGCGCGGGCATCGTGTCCCGGGCGCGTTTCGTAGAGGATCTGCTGGCCGAGCAAGCCGAGCGCGGCGTGGATCAGTACGTGGTACTCGGCGCGGGGCTGGACACCTTCGCCCAGCGCAGACTCGAACTGGCCGCACGGTTCACCGTCTTCGAGGTCGACCAACCCGGACCCCAGGCATGGAAACGGCAGCGCCTCACCGAACTCGGCTTCGACATCCCGCCGTGGTTACGGCTGGTTCCGGTCGATTTCGAAGTGGACGCGTGGTGGCAACGCCTCCTCGAAGCCGGTTTCGACCCCGCTCGTCCGGCGCTCGTCGCCTCAACCGGCGTCTCGATGTACCTGACCCGCGAGGCAAATCTCGCTACTCTGCAGCAGCTTTCGGCGCTCGCGCCGGGCTCCGCTCTGGTCACGACCTTCCTGCTGCCGCTCGAACTCGTCGACGCCGATGAACAGGTAATGCGCGGATTCGCCGAGGAGGGCGCCCGCCGATCCGGCACGCCGTTCATCAGTTTCTTCCGTCCCGAGGACATGGTGCGGCTGGCCGAAGACGCGGGATTCGCCGCCACCCGGCACGTCTCCGCCGCGGAGCTGACCGGCCGCTACTTCGCCGACCGGACCGACGGGCTGCGACCGGCCGAATCGGAACAGATTCTGATCGCGACGACCTGAACGCATCGGTCCGCCGGGCCGTCTCGCTCCCCATGCCACACGGCTATGGAGTCGATGCGGACAACGTACCGAACCCCCGGCTACGCCGCGACATCGAAAAGAGTGAGCTCTCGGGTAGATTGGGCGCGCAGCTCCGCGCGTTCACGGATCGCACAGGTCGGGCCGATTCCTTGTGCGACCGATTGTGGCGACAGCAGCCAACCGTGACAACGACGGCAATGCGCGACCAGTCGCACCACGGGGCGGTCATCAATGTCGGCCAATTCGTTCTCCTCTGGCCAGGTGACTACACCGCCAGTGTGGCATGAGGCACCGACATCTTCCCGTCCATTGCCGGTGTTTCCATCCGTGATCGGTCACTGTGGCGCCTTCGTCTGTGCGGTGATCACGCGCGATCCCCGGGCGTAGCCATCGGTTTACCGCAGCCTCATGAGATCTCGCACGCGCGCTGAGGAAAGATGGTGCCCATGACCGCTTCTCGACTGATTCGTTCGTTGGTGGGTACCGTGCCCGCGGTGCTCGCCGTCGTCAGCTTCACCGCGGCCGGAGGGGCCGCGACCGCCCAGGCCGCGCCCGGTATTCCTTCGGTTCCCGGCGTCGTGCAACGCCTGCAGATCGCTCCCGGCCAGAACAGCGCCGAGATCAGCGGCAACGTCGCGCAGGGCAAGGCCGACAGCTACTCCATCGCCACCGCGCCGGGGCAGCGCCTGAGCTTGGACGTCGCGGGCAATGCCCGCATCTCGGTGGCCCCGCTGATCGGGCCGCAGGTCGCCAACGAGGTACCGCACGCCGATCTCGTCGCCGACGGCAACGACTACCAGGTCCTCGTCTCCTCCGCCGACGGCTCGGCGGCTGGTTACACCCTCAAGATCACCCTCGTCTGATCCACCGCTGTACTGCCCGTCGGCCTGATGTGTCGTGCCACGACCTTCGGGCCGACGGGAGAAGTCTCGCGTCCCGCAGGCTGCGCGTCGGCGGGCATCATCGCGCTTACCGCGCGGGCGCAGTGCCGTTGAGCACACCGAAGGCAAACACCGGCGTGCGGCTGGAGGCATCGCACTATGGTGAGGCGGTGCTGCTAGAACCAGGTGACCAGTTCGCGGGCTTCGTCGTGCGGGCCCCGCTGGGACACGGTGGCAGCAGCCACGTGTACCTGGCCGAGGATCCGGAGTGGTCACGCCCGGTGTCCTTGAAGATCCTGGGGCCCGAGGACAGTCGGTCACCCGAGGCGCGCGCCCGATTCGTGCACGAGTTCGACATCTTGTCGGCGTTGCGACACCCCGACATCGTGCGGATGTACACGCACGGGGAAACCGACGGCAGGCTGTGGTCGGCACACGAGTACGTGGCGGGCGCGACGGGTTCGACATTGGTGCGTTCACCGCATCGGTACCCGGACCTGCGGCGGGTGCTCCACGTACTGACGCACGTCGCGGCGGGATTGGATTTCGCGCACGCCAACGGAGTGGTCCATCTCGACGTGAAACCGGCGAACGTGCTGGTCGGGACGGACGAGTCGACGGTGAAGATCTCGGATTTCGATTCGGCGCGGTGGCTGGATCGGCCGGAACCGCCTTTGGCCACCAACGGGTTCGTCGTCGTATCGGTGCCGTATGCCGCGCCGGAACTGCTGCGGGCGGAGACGGTGTCACCGGCCACCGACCAGTACGCGTTGGCCTGTTCCGCCGTCGAGCTGCTCACCGGCCACACGCCGTTCTCTCGCGTGAACCTCATGGCCACCGCCGAAGCGCAGCTGCACGAGCCGCCACCGGCGCTCTCCGCACAGCACCGCTGGATCCCGCCCGAGGTCGACGCGATCCTGCACCGGGCACTCGCGAAAGCCCCCGGTGACCGCTACGACTCCTGCGCCGAACCCGTCCGCCTGCTCACCGAGGCGCTTCGCGACGTCGACCCCCGCCCCATCGCCCCCATTTTGAACCGCCTCAAAGTCACGGTCACCCGCTCGCCACTGATGAATGCCACATTCGGACGATTCGGCGGCAAAGCGTTCGGCAACCGCTGATGCCCTGATCACACCCGCCGCGGGAGCACGCTGACCGGGGACTCCGGGCCGTGCCGGGCAGCTCGAGCGCGTGCAACGGCAGCGTCCGGTCGCTGTCGACGCGCGTGGAGATGTGTTCCAGGACGACCCCTTCTCGCAAGGCCCACGGGCTCACTTCCAGGCTGTCGATGTCCAGTGCCGCCATGGTCGCGTCCGCCACCATCGCTCCGGCCAGGATCTGACTCGCGCGTGCCGGGGAGACCCCGCGCAGGGCCGCCCGCTTCTCGGCAGGCATGACGGCCAGCTTGCGGACGCTGCCATGCACTTGGCCCCGCCGCAAGGTGCGCGCGATGAAGGGTCCGTGGCGTTGCGATGCGGCTCCCGAGAGGCGGGCGAGCTGTTTGAACGTCTTCGAGCTGCCGATCACGTGTCGTGGGGGCCCTTCCCACAGCAAGCGGTCGCGCACCTGTCCCAGGCAGTCGCGGATGTGCCTGCGCATCAGCTCGAGCTCCGACCGCCGCGGTGGGTCCTGGGCGAAGAACGCCCGTGTGAGCCTGCCCGCGCCGAGCGGCAGCGACAGCGACAGGCTCGGCTCGGCGTCGCGGCCGAGTGCGATCTCCATGGAGCCGCCGCCGATATCGAGCATGAGCAGCGTGCCCGCACACCAGCCGAACCAGTGGCGAACGGCCAGATACGTCAGTCGCGCCTCCTGCACGCCGCTGAGGAACTGGGGCCGGATGCCGCTGGCGGCCTCGATCTTGTCGAGCACCGCCTGCTGGTTCGGCGCGTCGCGGATCGCCGCGGTGACGAACGCGTAGAAGCTGTCGATGTCGTAGCGCGTGGCCTCGGACAGCACCCGTTCGACGGCGTCGGCGACCCGCTGCGCCCCGTCCGCGGTGATCACCCCGGCCGCGTCGATGTCGTCGCCGAGCAGCACCGGCTCCTTCAACGCGCGCAGTGGCAACGGAGGCGCCCCGCGAGAGGCGTCCACCACCAGAAACTGCGCGGAATTCGAACCGATGTCCAGCACACCCAGTCGCACGCCTGTCGCCTACCCTGCGCGGCGGCTTTCATACCCGACTCCGGCGCGGTTTCGGCGCCCGGTTGCGCCTACGCCTTCGGGTCCGCCCCGGTGTAGCGCTGATTTGCCGGTTTCCTTGCGATGAGCCGGTGCTGCGGCCACCCTGAAGGTATGCGGACCCGCGATATCGAGGTCGGGTGCACCTATATGGTGTTGGTCCCGCAGCGCTTGCCACGCAGTCGCTACCCCGACTGCGACCAGCCGGGTTCGCTCACGTGGGCGTGGTCGTGGCTGCGCGGCGGCCGGTTCCGGCTCACCGTCACCGACATCGACCACACCAGCGAGCCGACCACCGTCGAAGGGCTGCGGATCACCGCGAACTCCCGCATCGCGGTGATGCTGACCAGCGAGCAAGCCGACGCGCTCGGACTGCCCATGGGTGTATTCCGGGTGCGCGGGACCTTGTTCGACGGCGAGGACCGGCCCGTGCGCCTGCCCGAGGTCGAACCGCTGCGAGTCCCCGCCCGCTGGCTGCGGCCGGTCGAGCAGCCCTGCCTGACGCACCGCGATATCGATTGCTTCCCTTACCTGTGAGCGCTGGAAACTATCGTTTCCGGCCGGGTGGCGCGGAGCAGGCTCAGGCCGCGTAAGGCGCGATGAGCCGCTCGACGGCATCCCAGAGTTCGGCCTCGCGCGGCGGATCGTACGACTCCTCCGACGAGCGGGCGACCCGGTCGCGGTCGACGTAGGAGCCGGTCGGCGCGGCGGTGGCGCCGAGGACAACGTCCGCGAGATGGCGCCCGGCGGCAGCGCGGCTGGTCGCGAACGGCGTGCGGGTCAGTACCGGCAGGACGCGGCGCATCGCGAACCGGGAGACCGGACCCGCGTTGCGAGCGAGGTCGGTGCCGGGGACGAAGCCCGGGTTGAAGCCGATGGCATCGATGCCGTCCGGCAGGCGGCGGGCGTACTCGTGCAAGAGGTGGATGGCGGCGAGTTTGCTCGTCGAGTACGCGGTGCGCCCGGCGGCGGTGGTGCCCGGCTCGGAGAACGCGCCGGGGCGGGCGAGGACGTCCGCGGACCGCCAGACCGGGCCGGGCACCATGCCCAAGTTGTGCCGGAAGTCGCCGAAGTGAGTGTCACTCACGGTGATCACGATGCGGGACGGGGTGCGGAAGCGATCCTCGAGCAGGCGGATGAACAGGTGGTTGGCGAGCACGTTGACGGTGAAGGTGGACTCGAATCCGTCCGGCCCTTCGGTGAGCGCGTTCGTGTACTGGATTCCCGCATTGCCCACGAAACCGTGCAGCGGCGGCAGCTCGCCCAGGTCGAGCCCGCTGCGGATCTCGTCCGCGGCCGATCGCACGCTGTCCAGCGAATCGAGGTCCACCGGGACGTGCGAGACCCGGTGCCCGCCCGCGCCGAGTTCGGCCGCCAGTCGCGCACCGGTGGACCCGCGTGCGGCGACGACGAGATGCGCCTGCGGCGCCGCGTGCACGATGCGCTCCGCGGCGACGCGGCCGATCCCGCGACTCGCCCCGGTCATCACGATGGTCGAGGGCATGGCGGCTCCTTCACTGGATGACAGCCCGTCGGTCGCCTCGATGGTCACCGCCGCGGCCCTCGGCAGCCAGTGCCGCGCCCGTCACCAGGACTGACAGTACCCAGGCTGATGCGGCGCGCGGCGGCGAGAATGAGCGCATGGCTTCCGCTCGCTCCGGTTTCGGCGCGCTCCTGCACGCCTGGCGGGATCGTCTCGCGCCCGCGGACGCCGCGGTTCCCCAACTCGGCGACATCACCCTCGACTGCGACGTCCTCGTCGTTCCGGGCGCCGACCTGCGCATGGTCACCTACACGGCGGCGGGCGGCAGCGAGGATGCGGGGAAGCTCGACCTGCTGCGCGTCACCAACGGGCACACGGCGGGCACACTGCCCTGAACGCACGGCGATCGACGTCCCGGGGTCAGTGCACGAGCTGATCGGCCCATTCCCGCGGCAAGGCCGCGCTCGACACATCGGCGATCTCGTGCAGCCGCTGTGCGGGAAATCCCTGACGGCTGAGCTGGATCAGGCCTTGGGCGACCACCACGACAGCGGCGCTGACCGCCGAGAGCGTGGCTTCGTCGTCGTCTCCCGCGTCGTGCATCGCGGGCCGCAGCCGGTCGGCGACGCCCCGCTCCATCTCGGTGGTGGTGCGGCTGCCGATGGTGGCGACTTCGGGGATCCGGGTGCCGAGCTGCGCGATGCTGTTGATCATCAGGCAACCGCGCCGATCGGGTTGCGCCGCACAGTCTTCGATGATCGTTTGATACAGCGCGCGCACCGCGGAGCGCGCCGAACCGCGCGCCGAACCGATGGCATCGCGCACCAGACGCGCACGGCCCTCGCAATAGCGTTCGAACGCGGCCAGGAACAGTCCGCGCTTGCTGCCGTAGGCGGCGTAAATGCTCCCGTTCCCGACGCCGGTCGCGAGCGAGACGTCTTCCACCGAAGTGCTGTCGAAACCCTTCGACCAGAACAACTCGGTTGCGGCGTCGAGCAGGTTCGACTCGTCGAATCGTCGCGGCCGTCCCATGTGCTCACCGTACCAATCGGCGTGCGAACTGCGGCACATCGCTTGTTCTGGAGCCATGCCTCCACAATAATGGTGACATGTCCAACAACTTCCCCGCCTCGCCCAGCAAACGGGTGGGCATCCTGGTCTTCGACGGCGTGAAGATGCTCGACTTCGTCGGCCCCGCGGAGGTGTTCGTCGAGGCCAATCAGTCGGTGGCGGGGTACGAGGTGGTGCTGGTCTCGGCCGACGGCAAGGACGCGCAGACCTCGATCGGGGCGCGGGTGGAGGTGAGCTGCGCGGCAGCCGACGCGGGTCGTTTCGACACCGTGGTGATTCCGGGCAGCGAGCTGCCACCAGGGAAGTTCATGACGCCGGAGGTCTTGGCGGCCGCACGGCATCTTTCCTGCAACACCCGCAGGCTGGCGTCCATTTGCAGCGGTGCGTTCGTCCTGGCCGATCTGGGCCTGTTCGACGGGCGCCGCGCGACCACGCACTGGAAGTTCGCGACCGAACTCGCGCGACGCTATCCATCGATCGAGGTGGACCCGGACGCGATCTTCGTACGGGACGGCAACCTGTACAGCTCGGCCGGGGTCGCCGCGGGCGTCGATCTCGCGCTGGCGCTGGTCGAAGAAGACCACGGCGCGGGCGTCGCGCGGCGCGTCGCGCAGGCGCTGGTGGTCTACATGCAGCGCGCGGGCGGTCAGTCACAGTTCTCCGCGTCGCTGACCGGACCGGCGCCGCGCAGCCCGCTGGTGCGCGGAGTGGTGGATCTGATCTGCGCGGACCCGGCGTATCCGCATACGGTGCAGACGCTGGCCGCCCACGCGCGGGTCAGCGTCCGGCATCTGACCCGGCTGTTCCGCGCGGAACTGGAACGCTCGCCCGCGGAATACGTCGCGTTCATCCGCTTCGGCACGGCCAGGGACATGCTGCACGCCGGATACAGCGTGACGGAGACCGCCATGGCCGCGGGGTACGGCACCAGCGAGGCGTTGCGCCGGGCCTTCGTGGCACGCGTGGGCATCTCCCCGCGCAAGTACCAGCAGCGTTTCCGGTCGACCGCCCGCATCGATCCGGCGCTGGAGCAGGCCGTGTCCTGAACGGAGGCTTTTGTGGCCGGTGGGGAGGGGCGCGCGGCGGGGCCTACGGCCGAGACTGAGTCGGCCACAGCGCCGCTCACCGAGCGCTGGAGAAAGGAAAACGATGTCCGCCCCGGCAAGTCCGACCATCGTTCTGGTGCACGGCGCCTTCGCCGACGCCTCGAGCTGGTCCCCCGTCGCCGCACGGCTGCTGGACCAAGGCCATCGCGTCGTGGTTCCCCCGGTGTTCAACCGCAGCCTGTCGGCGGACGCGGCTTACATCAAGTCGTTCGTGGAACGGATCGACGGCCCCGTCCTGCTGGCCGGCCACTCCTATGGCGGTGCCGTCATCACCGTCGCGGGCGTCGCCGACAACGTGGTGGGCTTGGTCTACGTGTCCGGTTACGCTCTGGAAGAAGGCGAGAGCCTCGGACAATTACAGGGCGGATTCCCGGATTCCGATCTGGCGACCAACCTCGTCTACGCGCCGTACCCGATCGACGGTGACGAGCCCGGCACGGACGTCTCGGTCGCCATCCACGCATTCCCCGACGTCTTCGCCGCGGGCCTGGACCCGGCGAAGGCCGCGGTCCTCGCGGTCTCGCAGCGCCCGCTGTCGGCGTTCGCGTTCACCGAGCCCGCCTCGGCGGCAGCGTGGAAGACGAAACCGGCCTGGGGCATCGTGTCCAGCGCCGACCGCACCATCAATCCCGACGTCGAACGATTCGGCTACCAGCGAGCCGGAATGCGCGCGGTGGTCGAGATCGACGGACCACACCTGGTGATGCAGACCCACCCCGACGAAGTCGTGGCCGTCATCACCGACGCGATCGATCAATCCGCCTGAATTACCGCAGTTTCCACCACTTCTACGAGAGGCACGATCATGTCAGGTAACCCGCTGGGCATCTCGCTCGAACCGGCGGCGCAGGAGTTCGTCGACGCGACCTCGCAGCCGCCGTTCCTCTACCAGCTCCCGCCCGAGGAGGGGCGCAAGGCGGTGGACTCCGTGCAGGACGCGCCGATCTTCAAGCCCGAGGTCGACGAGGAGTGGATCACGGTCGAGGGCGGGCCGACGGGCTCGGTGCGGGTTCGGATCGTCAAGCCGCAGGGCGGCACCGAACCGCTGCCGGTGATCATCTACACCCACGGCGCGGGATGGGTATTCGGCGACGCGCACACCCACGACCGCCTGGTGCGCGACCTGGCCGTCGGCACGCACGCCGCCGTGGTCTTCCCCGAATACGACCGGTCGCCCGATGTGCGGTATCCCGTGGCCAACGAGCAGTCCTACCGGGTGGCGCGGTGGGTTACCGCGGAGGGCGCGGCGAAGGGCCTCGACTCGTCCCGGATCGCGATCGCGGGTGACTCTGTCGGTGGCAACATGGCCATCGCGCTGACCCTGATGGCCAAGGAGCGCGGCGACGTCTCCTTCGTTCAGCAGGTGCTGTTCTACCCGGTCACCGACGCCAACTTCGACACCGGCTCCTACCAGCAGTTCGCCGAGGGCTACTTCCTCACCCGCGAGGGCATGAAGTGGTTCTGGGATCAGTACACCACCAGCGCCGACGAGCGGGCGCAGATCACCGTCTCACCGCTGCGGGCGACCACCGAGCAACTGGCCGGGCTGCCGCCCGCGCTGGTCATCACCGCCGAAGCCGACGTGCTGCGCGACGAGGGCGAGGCCTTCGCGGGCAAGTTGCGCGCCGCGGGCGTGCCGGTCACCCAGGTGCGCTACGGCGGGATCGTCCACGACTTCGTGATGGTCAACTCGCTGCACGACACCCATGCCGCCAAAGCCGCGGTGGCTCAGGCCATCGCGACGTTGCGGTCCGCGCTGTACACCGACTGACCGGTCCCCGACCACCCGATTCGAAGGAACCACACTTGTGAGCACCGAGCCCGCCAGTCCTTCCACGCCGACCATCGTGCTGGTCCACGGCGCGTTCGCCGACTCGTCCAGCTGGAACGGGGTCATCGAACGGCTGCGCGCCCAGGGACATCCCGTGATCGCGGCCGCTAATCCACTGCGCGGTCTGGACAGTGACGCGGCCTATGTCGCGTCGGTACTCGATTCCGTGGAAGGGCCGAGCGTTCTGGTCGGCCATTCCTACGGCGGAAGCGTCATCACGGTCGCCGCCGCCGGAAGGAGCGACGTCGAAGCGCTCGTCTATATCGCCGCGTTCATTCCGGATGTGGGCGAGAGCGCACTCCAATTGACCGACAAGTTCCCCGGATCGACGCTCGGGCCCACCACGCGGGCCGCGTCCTATCCGCTTCCCGACGGGGGCACCGGTACCGAACTCTACATCCGGCAGGCGGAATTTCACCAGCAGTTCGCCGCCGACGTGCCCGCCGCCACGGCCGAGCTGATGGCCGCGACCCAGCGACCGGTCGCCCTCGACGCGTTGCAACAGCCCGCGACCGCCACCGCTTGGCGGGGCATCCGGTCGTTCGCGCTGGTCACCGGCGAGGACAAGAACATTCCGGTGGAAGCGCAGCGGTTCATGGCCGAACGCGCGAGCGCCGAGATCGTCGAGGTCTCGGCCTCGCACGCGGTCTCGGTGTCCGCTCCCGACGTGGTCGGTGGGCTGATCGCCCGGGCCGCAGCCGGTTAGGGATCCGCGCGGTCACGCAAAGCGGCCCGCGCGGCAGAAGAATCCGCCGCGCGGGCTCGCCCCGTCCTCTGCCTCATCTGCTCGACTGGTGGTGAAGCCGTCGAGCAGTACGCCACGGTGCGAAACGGCGGCTTCGGTTCCCAACCAGCGCGGCCGTGGTATTCCGCCCGGGTCTCGTGCGCTGCACCGAACGTCCTCAGCCGCAGACGGCCCCGGTCGAAGCCGAGCCCACCAGCTTCGTGTACTTGGCCAGGACGCCGCGGGTGTAGCGGGGCGGCAACGGTTCCCAGCCGGCGCGGCGGCGGGCGAGTTCGTCGGCATCGACGAGCAGGTCGAGCGTGCCCTCGGCGACATCGAGCCGAATGGGGTCGCCGTCGCGCACGAAGGCGATCGGGCCGCCGTCGACGGCTTCCGGCGCGATGTGCCCGACGCAGAGGCCCGTGGTGCCGCCGGAGAACCGCCCGTCGGTGAGCAGCAGCACGTCCTTGCCCAGGCCCGCGCCTTTGATGGCCGCGGTGATGGCCAGCATCTCGCGCATCCCGGGACCGCCCTTCGGCCCCTCGTACCGGATGACGACCACGTCGCCTGCCGCGATCGTGCCGTCTTCGAGGGCGTCCATCGCGGCCCGTTCCCGATCGAAAACCCGTGCCGTGCCGGTGAACACGTCGGAGTCGAAACCCGCCGACTTGACCACGGCGCCATCCGGTGCGAGAGAACCGGAGAGGATGGTGATGCCACCGGTCGGATGGATCGGCGCGGCCATCGCGCGGATCACCTTGCCGTCGGGGTCCGGCGGAGTGATGTCGGCCAGGTTCTCCGCCACCGTCCGTCCCGTCACGGTCAGGCAGTCGCCGTGCAGCAAACCGGCATCGAGCAAGGCTTTCATCATGACCGGCACGCCGCCGATCCGGTCCACATCGGTCATCACGTGGTTGCCGAAGGGCTTGACGTCCGCCAGGTGCGGCACACGGCGACCGATGCGCGCGAAGTCGTCCAGCGACAGGTCGACATTCGCCTCGTGCGCGATGGCCAGCAGGTGCAGCACCGCATTGGTGGAGCCGCCGAACGCCATGACGACCGCGATCGCGTTCTCGAATGCGGGTTTGGTGAGAATGTCCGACGGGGTGATGCCCTGACGGATCAACTCGACCACGGCCTCGCCGCTGCGCCGGGCGTAACCGTCGCGGCGCCGGTCGGTCGCGGGCGGCGCCGCGCTGCCGGGCAGCGACATGCCCAGCGCCTCGGCCGCGCTGGCCATGGTGTTGGCGGTGTACATGCCGCCGCATGCGCCTTCGCCGGGACAGATCGCCCGCTCGATCGCGGCGACGTCGTCCCGGCTCATCAACCCTCGGGCGCAGGCGCCGACCGCTTCGAAGGCGTCGATGATCGTCACTTCGCGCTCGCTGCCGTCGGAGAGCTTCGCGATTCCGGGCAGGATCGACCCCGCGTACAGGAACACGCTCGCCAGGTTCAGCCGGGCCGCGGCCATCAGCATCCCGGGCAGCGATTTGTCACAGCCGGCCAGCAGCACCGAACCGTCGAGCCGCTCGGCCTGCATCACCGTCTCGACGGAGTCGGCGATCACCTCACGTGAGACCAGGGAGAAGTGCATCCCCTCGTGTCCCATGGAGATGCCGTCGGACACCGAGATGGTGCCGAATTGCATGGGGAAGCCGCCGCCGGAGAAGACGCCGTCCTTGCAGCCCCGGGCGAGTCGCTCCAGAGACAGATTGCAGGGCGTGATCTCGTTCCACGAGGACGCCACGCCGATCTGCGGCTTCTCCCAGTCGTCGTCGCCCATGCCGACCGCGCGCAACATCCCGCGAGCGGCGGTCTTCTCCAGCCCGTCGGTGACGTCACGGCTGCGCGGTTTCAGATCGGGGACTTTCGAGTTCTCGGGCACGGTTCTCCATCATGCTCGCCTCCGCGCCGATTACCGCGACGACCACGCCGAATTCGCGAAGACCCGCCGCTCGTCCGCCCTGAGCGTAATGCCGGGCACTCCGGCGGCCCGGAACCGTACGCTCAGCTCATGAGCGAGCACCCGAGACTGCACTCGATTCCCGGTGGACGCGATGACCGGACCCCGCAACCGGACTCGCGAACACCGCCGGAACCCTTGTGGCGCGAGGTGCTCGGCGAACAGTTGCGCACCCTGCGGCAAGACCGCGGCGAGACGCTGGTCGAGACGGCCCGGCGGGCGGGCATCTCCCCGCAGTATCTGTCGGAGGTCGAGCGGGGACGCAAGGAGCCGTCGAGCGAGATGATCGCCGCCCTGGCCGGATCGCACGGCACCACGCTGGGTGAGCTCACCGGCCAGGTGGCGGACGAACTCCGCGCGCGCCGCCGGATCGCCCTCCTGCCGCGGTCGGCGCCGCGTTCCGGCACCGGGCCCACGCTCATGGCGCTGGCGGCCTGATCAGTCGCGCCGTCCCAGAACCTGGTCGACCAGGCCGTACTCGATCGCGGCCGACGCGGTGAAGACCCGGTCGCGGTCGGTGTCGTGCCGTAGTCGCTCCACCGACTGCCCGGTGTGCCGGGACAGGATCGACTCGATCTCCGCCCGCAGCCGCACCAGCTCGTCGGCCTGCAGGATCAGGTCGGGAATCGCGCCCTGTCCACGTGCGGCGGGTTGGTGTAGCACCACCCTGGCGTGCGGGAGCATGGCACGACGGCCCGGTTCGCCGCCCGCCAGCAGCACCGCGCCGACCGCGATCGCCTGGCCGACGCAGGTGGTCTGGATGGGCGAACGAATGTGCTGCATGGTGTCGTACACGGCGAGCATGGAGGACAGATCGCCGCCCTCGCAGTTGATGTAGAGGTTGATCTCCTGCTCCGGGCTCTCCGATTCCAGGTGCAGCAGCTGCGCGATGAGCGCGTTGGCGACCCCGGAGTCGATCGGCGTGCCGAGGTAGACGATGCGCTCGGCGAGCAGGTGGGAGTAGATGTCGGTGATCCGCTCCCCGCCACGCGGATGCTGCGCGATCACATTCGGGATGGTGTAGGTGCTCATGCTGTGTCCTTTCCGGCATGATCGGGCCCCTCCGTGGTCACGCTGCGCTGCCGCCTCCGGGGCTGACCGATCATGCTGTGCCCGCTTCCGGCACGATCGGGCCCCTCCGTGGTCACGCTGCGCTGCCGCCTCCGGGGCTGACCGATCATGCTGTGTCCTTTCCGGCATGATCGGGCCCCTCCGTGGTCACGCTGCGCTGCCGCCTCCGGGGCTGACCGATCATGCCGAGATCCCGATTCGCTGGCGTTGCGGGACGATCTGCCCGAACGAGTCGACGATGTGGTCGATGAAGCCGTACTCCTTGGCCTGCGCCGCCGTGAACCACCGGTCGTGCAGCGAATCCTCGTAGATCCGATCGAACGGCTGACCGGTGTCCTCGGCGATGATCCCGAGCACGGTGTCCACGGTGTAGCGCAGATCGTCGGCCTGCACCTCGACGTCGACGGCCGTGCCGCCGATGCCCGCCGACCCCTGGTGCATCAGCACCCGGGCGTGCGGCAACGCGAAACGTTTACCCTTGGTGCCCGACGACAAGAGGAATTGACCTGCGCTGCAAGCTAATCCGAGCGCTAGCGTGGAGACTTCACACGGCACCAGCCGCATGACGTCGCGGATGGCGAGCATCGAGGGGACCGATCCGCCCGGTGAATGGATCCACAGTGAGATACCCGCCTCGGGATCCTCGGCGGCGAGCGTGAGCAGCTGGGTCATCAGCAGCGTCCCGTTGTCGTCGTCGAGCGCGCCGTCGAGCACGACGATGCGGCGACTGAGCAGTTGCTCGCGTGCCCGCCAGCTGAACATCGGAGTCTTGTCATCGTGAGCCATGGCTCCACGGTGCCGCACGCGTGGCGCCGGACCGTTCCCTTGCTGCCCTCGGCAGATCCGCTCTCAGCAGTCGAGCAAGGGATCCCGAACCGGTGCGGCGAACGGGCCACGCAGCCGTTCGGTCACCTCCCACAGCCGCAGCGCGGTATCCCGGTCGTAGGATGCGTCCGAGCTGCGCGTCTCGGTGAAGCGGTTGTAATAGGCCCCGTTCACCAGATCCCGCGTCGTCGCCAGGTGGACGACCGGCGCGGCGCCTTGCCGCGCGGACAACGCCGTCAGGTGCAGCATCGCCACCCGCGCCCGTGGAAATTCCCGGCCGAGGTCGGTGCGCACGAAGCCGGGATGCAGTGCGGCCACAGTCAATTGCGGGTACCTGCGACGCAGTTCGTAGGTGAACAACAGGTTGGCCAACTTGGTGCGGCTGTAGGTCACGAACGGGTCGAAGTTCCGCTCGCTCGGCAAGTCGTCGAAGTCGATGCGCACCGGGCCCGCGCGGAACATCGACTGCCGGTGGCCTTCGGAATTGACGTTGACCACCCGGCCGCCGCCGCGACACAGCAACGGCAGCAGTCGTCCGGTCAGCGAGAAGGGCGCGAGATGATGGACGGCGAGATTCAGCTCGATTCCCTCGCCGGTCACGCGACGTTCGGGAGTCATGACACCGGCGTTGTTGATCAAGATGTCCACGCCGTCGAACCGCTCGGCGACCCGCTCCGCGACGTGGTCGATACCCGTCGAGACCGCCAGATCCGCACGCACGAACCGGCCACCGGTCTCGCGAGCCAGCCGCGCGCCTTTTTCCGCGTCGCGGCCGACCAGCACGAGCTCGTGGCCGTCCTTCGCCAGCCGCAGTGCCGCTTGCCGTCCCAGCCCGGACGTGGCCCCGGCGAACACGATCCGGCTCATCGCGCCGCTCCGGCCGCCACGTCGGATTTGCCCAAGCCCAATGCACCGGCGATCACCCGATCGCGCAGGCGGAAAGGCAGATACGCGAGCATCCGCAGCATGCGTGCGTCCGAACTCGCGACGTAGCAGTCTTTGGGCCGCCTGGCCTCGGCTGCCCGCACGATCGCGTCGACCACCGTGCCGACCGGCCGTGTCTTCTGTTCCGCCAGCGCCTTTTCGACGGCGGCCAATTGTGCGCGGTACAGCTCGACACGGTCGGCGTCGGCCAGCAAGAGTGCTTCGCGTGCAGCCGATTCGGCCTTGGCGAAGATCGTCGTCTCGAGCGCGCCCGGCTCCACCACCGAGACCGGGATGCCCCAGGGCGCGAGCTCGACGCGGGCCGCGTGGGACAACGATTCGAGCGCGGCCTTGCTCGCCGAGATGGGTCCCAGGTACGGCATCGCGGTGCGAGCGCTCGCCGCGCTGATGTTGATCACCCGGCCGCCGCCCGCCCGCAACAGCGGAAGTGCGGCCACCAGGACCCGGTGCGGGCCGTAGACATTGATGTCGAACTGCCGGTGCAGTTCCGCGTCGGGGACCAGCTCCAGCGGGCCCTGCACGATGACGCCCGCGTTGTTCACCAGCACCTGTAACCCGGCTGGGCCACGGTCGGCCGCGACCGCGTCGAGCGCATGGCGAACGCCGGCGCTGTCGGTCACATCGAGTTCCACCGGCACGACGTTCGCGTGCCCGAACCGGGGGGTGTTTCGCAGCGTCCGCACTCCGGCGTAGACGCGGTAGCCCCGCCCGGCGAACGCCTCGACGGTGGCGGAGCCGATTCCGCCGCCCGCACCGGTGATCAGCACCGCCTTCGAACCCTGAGTCGTCATATCAGCCTCCATAAGTAGCCAGCTACATGTTTCTTTCAACATGTATAAAGCTACATGTTGGTACAGTCAAGACGGTGAACTGCGGCAGAACGACAGAGGTACGCTCCAGCCGGGCCACCGATCACGGAATAGGGAGCGTCGATGTCACTGCGTCACGGGTTACTCGGACTTCTCGCCGACCAGCCCGGCAGCGGCTACGACCTGACGCGCCGATTCGAGGAGATGCTCGGCGCGATCTGGCCCGCCAAGCATCCCCAGATCTACGGGGAGCTGACCAGGCTCGCGGAAGAAGGACTGGTCGAGGCGGCGGCGGAGGGCCCACGCCGGCGTAAGGAGTACCGCATCACCGAGGACGGCGTCGCCGAGTTGCGCCGCTGGCTGGTGCACGTCGATGTGGACCACACCATCCGTCTGGAACCGGTCCTGCGCTCGTTGTTCTTCTGGCTGTTGAACTCCGACGAACTGGAGGCGCACCTCACCAGGGAAGCCCGGTTCTACCGGGAGAAGGCGGAGATCTACCGCGAGTACGCGAACGCCAAGGACCGCGGGGACTTCGGCGACTCCCCGCAGACCCGTTCGATGCGTGTCACGGTCGAAGCCGCGGTCCGACTGTACGACGCCCTCGCCGAGTGGGCGGAGTGGGCGAAGACAGCGCCTTTGTCCGACCCGGAATCCTGACGCTCCGAGCGCATTCCGACCGGAAAGACGCCGATGCCCGCCGGGCGCGTGGCGCGCCGGCGGGCATCCTTACCGGGGGCGAGCTCGCTAGGACTCGCGACCCGCGGTGGAGGCGGAACGCTGCCTGCTGGTGCGGGCGCGGCGGCGTTCGGCCTGCAGTTCGGCGAGCTCCTGCTCGAGGATGTCGGCGACGCGGAACGAACCGGTGTCGTAGATGTCCGGCGGGCGAGCCGTCGGCGCTTGCGCGACGTCGGGCGCGGGGCTGTCCTTGCCGTTCTTCGGCTCCGGCGTCGAGTTGTCACTCTTGCTGTCCGCCAGCGGTTGCCGGGTGACGGCCGGGATCTCGGCCGTCGAGATCTCCGTCTCGGCCACCGGCGTACGCGGCTTGGCCGGCGGCGTCTGCCGGACGACCACCTTCGCCGCGGCGGAGTCTTCTGCGGGCACGCGCGCGGCCGGACGGGACTCGGCCTTCGCGACCGATACCGGTACGGGCTCGCTCGCAGCGAGCTTCTTCCCGTTGGCGGCGGGCGCACCGCCATTGGTGACGATGACGTCGGTGTCCTTGACCTGCACCGGCGACGTGGGGCGCGCGTCGAAAGCCGCCATCGCGTCGAGATCTTCGATGGACTCGGGCAGCACGGGCTTGCGCGGCGCCTCGACCGGCGGCCGCTTCTTCTCGGCTTTCACCGTGGCCACGGGCGGCTCGTCGGAGACCTCCGACAGGAACTGGATTTCGGCGACCTCGACCACCTCCTGCTCGACGACCTCCTCCGGGGGCGCCGCGACAACAGGAGGCGGTTCGTAGTGCACCTGTTCGGGTGGAGCGCTCGGCGCCTCGGGCGCGACCGGCGCGCGGTATCTGGGCAGCGTGAGCCGGATCTGCTCGGCCGGGTCGGGCAGGTCGCGGACCTGCTCGGTGGCCCTGGCGATGGCGAGGCCGTAGCGAGCGCTCGCGGCGTCGTGGATGAGCAGCGCGACACCGATCATCACCGGCGCGATGGCGTGCACGGCCGCGTCGTACCAGGCGCCCGCGCGCAAGTAGGGGTAGGTGTTGAGGCTGACGGTCAGCGCCAGCAGGGCGACTTCGGCGGTCGCGACCTGGCGGCGGTTGTCGATCACACCCCATTCGGCGACCTTGTTCGTGCCGATCATGATGATGATCAGGCAGACGCTGATCATGCCTTCGAGCAGGTAGCTGAACCAGTAGAGCGGATCGGTCGCGCCGCCGGGAGCGATGTTGTGCTGGACGTTGACCGCCGACCACAACATGCCCGCCGCGACGACACCCGCCAGCGCGCGCAGCGACCAGGACCGATGCCGATACAGCGAGGCCAGCTTCGCGTGCGGACTGGATTCGCGTCGCTGCGCGGCAATCGCCTTGCGGGCGAGCAGGAGATCTCGCATGTCGGCCTTCTCGATCGCTTCTGTGGTCTGCCTGGCGCGGTCGGATGCCGCGGCGGCAGCCTGCGCCTCTTTCCAGCGCTGTCCGCGCTCCTGGGTGCGAATCCGTTCGGCGAGCTCACGTTCGGCATACAGTTCGTCCTCCGACAGCGCCTCGGTGAGCGCGGGATCGAACTGGTAGGCGAGCCGTCCACGGGCCTTCTCGACCCGCCTCGCCAGCTGTGTAACCTCGTCCTCGATGGGATGTTCGATGACCATCAGCGCTCTCCGCACGGGAGACTCGATGGCAGACAAGTGATCACGTATGGCAACGGCACGTTTTATTCATAGTCGATCCACCGCTACCGGCGAAACTGTTCATTTGCCATCTCGCAAAACTATTCGGCGTGCCGCGGACGACACACGCTGTGCGGCGTGATTCCCGGCGGTCGCAAGCGCTTCCTTCCCCGCGCGTCAGACCATTGATCGCTCTATGCTGAACTGGCGCGCTTTCCCTTCGCGGCGGCGCGTGCGCTCCCGCAGCGCGTTCGGATACGCCGGTGCCGTCGAGATTCGCCCCTCGGCGGCACCGGGCCGACCGCGTTCCGCCATTTCCGCGCACCGAGTATTTCGCGCGGCCATTCCGGCCCGCCGAATCGCGGAGACCTTCTCGCACCGGGCGGCTCACTCCGCAGGCGGATCCGCCCGGCATTCGGCGTCCACCGAGTCGAGCACCCGCGACAACGTGTCGAACAGCAACGAGTCCAGCCGGTCCTGGTCGACGTCGTCGCGGGACAACCACTGCACCGTAAGGTCCTCGGCCATCGCCCACCACGAACG
Organism: Nocardia sp. NPDC004260; assembly: GCF_053603155.1. Lineage (NCBI taxonomy): Bacteria > Bacillati > Actinomycetota > Actinomycetes > Mycobacteriales > Nocardiaceae > Nocardia > Nocardia sp. NPDC004260. The sequence continues at coordinate 21,282 of NZ_JBSGEZ010000017.1, forward strand.
CACCACCAGGCGCTCGGCGGTCGACCGCGCGGGCCTGCCGAGCGCGGCGAACACCCGATCGGTCAGTTCGTCGTGCATCCGCTCCATGATCGATTCGAGGACCGGGTCCTGCCCGGCGGCGCGCAGCAGCCCCACCAGCGGTCCGCTGCGCTTGCGCATGTAGCTCACGAAGTTCGCGATCATCGACGCGAGCGGATCCGCGGCGTCGGGGTCCGGGCCGGTGGCGCGCAGGAATCGCTGCGACGCGGCGCGGACGAGTTGCGCGTAATAGTCCTGCTTGGTCGGGAAGTAGTGGAACAGCAGCCCGCGCGAGATGCCCGCCTGCTGCGCGACCGCGTCGACGGTGATCCGGTGCCAGGGCCGGTCGATCAGCATGCCCAGGCCGATTCCGATCAGCTGCCTGCGCCGGTCGTCCGCCGAGCGGCGGCCGCCCGGCTCCACGGCGACCTCGGTCATCCACCCTCCTCTATTGAGCAATGCTCAACAATATGCTACCAATGACCTGACCGGAAGTTGAGCAATGCTCAGCAGACCTCGAGGATGGGTATGGACTTCACGCATTCCGATCGAGCCGTCCGCCTCACCGATCAGGTGCGGCAGTTCGTGCGCGAGGAGATCGAGCCGCGCGACGAGGAGCACGCCGCCGCCCTGCGGGAATCGCCATGGGCGGTTCCGCCGGTGGTCGAGGAGCTCAAGAAGAAGGCGCGGGACGCGGGTCTGTGGAACCTCTTCCTGCCCGATCCGGAACTCGGCGCGGGCCTGAGCAACGTCGACTACGCCCCGATGGCGGAGGCGATGGGCAGTTCCGGGTGGGCGCCGGAAGTGTTCAACTGCAACGCGCCCGACACCGGCAACGCCGAGGTGCTCCTGCACTACGGCAGCACCGAGCAGCGGCAGCAGTGGCTGCGGCCGCTGCTGGACGGCACGATCCGCTCGGCGTTCTGCATGACCGAACCCGAGGTGGCCTCCTCCGACGCGACCAATATGGCCGCGACCGCCGTGGTGGACGGTGAGGAGATCGTGCTCAACGGCCGCAAATGGTGGAGCACCGGCATCGGCCATCCGAACTGCAAGTTCGTCATCTTCATGGGCCTCACGGACCCGGAGGCGCACCCCTACCAGCGGCATTCGATGGTGCTGGTTCCGCTGGACACGCCGGGCGTGCGGGTCGAACGGATGCTCACCACCTTCGGCTACCTGGACGAGCCCTTCGGCCACGGCGAGGTCACCTTCACCGACGTGCGGCTGCCGCTGGACGCCGTGATCGCCGGGCCGGGACGTGGCTTCGAGATCGCGCAGGGCCGTCTCGGTCCCGGCCGCATCCACCACTGCATGCGCGCCATCGGCCTCGCCGAGCGCGCGCTCGAACTGGGCTGCCGCCGCGCCCTGTCGCGCACCGCGTTCGGCAAGCCGCTGGCCAACCTCGGCGGGAACCGCGAGCGCATCGCCAACGCGCGCGTCGCGATCGATCAGGCGCGGTTGCTGGTCCTGCACACCGCCTGGCTGCTTGACACCAAGGGCTTGGCCGGCGCGCGCAGCGAGGTCTCCCAGATCAAAGCGGTCGTGCCGAGGATGACCCAAGAGGTGCTGGACATGGCGATCCAATTGCACGGCGGGGCGGGGCTTTCCGATGACTTCCCGCTGGCGCGCGCGTTCGCGGGCATTCGTTCGCTGCGCTTCGCCGACGGCCCCGACGAGGTGCACCTCGGCGTGATCGCCCGGCAGGAGCTGCGTAAATACGGGACCGACCGGTGAGTGCTCCGGAGGCCACCGCCGTCCGCGCGGAGGACGCCTTCGACGTCGCCGCCCTGCACACCTGGCTCGCCGAGCGGGTTCCCGGTCTGAGCGAGCCGCCCGAGGTGCGCCAATTCTCCGGCGGCGCGTCCAATTTGACGTACCTGCTGCGCTACCCGGATCGTGACCTGATCCTGCGCCGTCCGCCGAGCGGAACGAAGGCGGCCTCCGCGCACGACATGGGCCGTGAGTTCCTGGTGCAGGAGCGGTTGCGTCCGCACTATCGCTACGTGCCGCGGATGGTGGCCCGGTGCGCCGATCCGGACGTGATCGGCAGCGATTTCTACGTGATGGAGCGGGTGGCGGGGACGATCCTGCGCGGCGATCTGCCAGAGGGCACCAGCCTGTCCCCCGATCAGGCGAAGCGGTTGTCCACCACGGCTTTCGACTGCTTGATCGAATTGCACCAGGTCGACCCCGAGGCGGCCGGTCTCACCGGAATCGGCAAAGGCGCGGGCTATGTCGGCCGCCAAGTCGCGGGGTGGTCGCGGCGCTTCGTGAACGCGCGCACCGACAACGTCAGCGATTTCGCCGCGGTGACGGCCTGGCTCGATGCCAACCAGCCCGCGGACGTCGCCACCACCGTCATCCACAACGACTTCCGGCTCGACAATCTGGTGCTGGATCCGTCGGGCTCCGGCGCGATCGTCGGTGTGCTGGATTGGGAAATGGCGACGCTGGGCGACCCGCTGATGGATCTCGGTGGCGCGCTGGCCTACTGGGTGCAGGCGGACGACGACGAGGTCATGCGGGCCTCCCGACGCCAGCCGAGTCACCTGCCCGGCATGCTGACCCGCGCGCAAATCGTCGAACACTATTGCGCGCGCACCGGCCGTTCCGCCGAGAACTGGCCGTTCTACGAGGTCTTCGGGCTGTTCCGCCTGGCCGTCATCGCCCAGCAGATCTACTACCGCTACCACCACGGCCAGACCACGAACCCGGCGTTCAAGGATTTCTGGATGATGATCAACTACCTGGATTTCCGCTGCCGGAAGATCGCGGGCCTCGAGTAACGCGTCACGCGAACTCCGTCATCGACCGAGCGCGATGGACCCCATATCCGTGACGGCGCAGCCGTTGGCGACCGGTATCCCGGCGAATCGGGCGCGCAGCCAAGCGACCACGCTCTGCTCGGCAAGGGTGTTGAGGGTCAGATGTTCGCTCGCGTGATCACGGATGTAGGTGACGCGAGCGGCGGGGTCGCGGCAGTAGGCGGCGGCGAGTGCGTCGGCGGGACCGATCGGGACGAGCCAGTCCGCGGTCGCGTGGTAGAGGAAGACCGGTGCGTCGGGCACCGACTTGCCCATTCGGGTGCGGTCGAAGACCGCGCGCAGCACCGGCGTGTGCAGTAGACCGCCCTGGACCAGGCTGTCTACGTCGAGGAACGGTTCCGTCGCGGCCTGATACAGCACGCAGCCGCTGTCCTTCGCGTCGAGCAACCGCCGTCCCGGCGGCGTCGCGTTCGCCCGCAGGTAGGCGTCCAATTCCGGCTCCTCGCGGGCCAGACCGATGATGGCGGCCGCGACCAGGCCCGCACCCGGGCCCTTGTTCGCCGCCAGCGACAACGCCTCGAGGTCGACGTCGGTGCCGCCGGAGACGACGCCGACCAGGTTCACCTCCGGCGCGTAGGAGCTGCGCGACTCGGCGCCGTGCAACGTGGGGACCGAACCTCCGGAATAGCCCCACATCGCCACTTCGGTATCCGGTCCGGGCAGTCCCAGCGGACCGAACCGCTCCGCGGCGCGGATGCCGTCCAGGGCGATCCGCGCGGCCAGCGGGCCGTGGGCGAACGCCGAGTTCGGCCCTTGATGATCCGGCACGACGACCGTCCACCCCTGCGCCAACAGCGCCGGAGCGCTGCGCAACGGGTCGAGCTGCCCGTCCAGCAGACCGGCCTGCATCGACCGGCGCACCTGATAGGACGGCGCGCAGAACAACCCGGTGGAGTCCTCGGCGGCGTGCAGCGACACCAGCTTCCCGTTCGCCGCACGCGGTTTCAGCAGCGTCGCGACGGCGGCGATGGGCTGGTCGGCGCTGTTGTTCGACCGGTAGGAGATCTGCCATGCCTCGGCATTCAGGGCCCCGGGCACCTGATTCATGATGGTGACCGGCCGCGCGGCGAGGATCCCGCCGGGCCGCTGGGCGCCGACCAGCTCGGCGGGCGGCCGGTAGAAGGGGTCCTGCTCCGGCGGCGCCGGATCCGCCACCGCCGGGAGTTCCGGCTCCGCCCGCGACGGCGGGCCCGGTATCGCCAGCAGCATCGAAAGAGCCGTTCCGACAACCGCGCAGCACCGTGCGAACACCACCGACGACCTCCCCTTGGAATCGATCGCTTATGCACCGCATTTCGCGCCGATCGACCGCCCCGGCAGTGGCATCGTAGCGAAAGTGCCCGCAGTCGAACGGGAGATCGGGCTCAGTTCGGTGCGGTGATCTTGGCGATGGTGGATCCGCCGTCGGCGGTGACCACGGTGACGAACTGCCGGTAGGTGCGGCTCGTGGCGTCGGGGCGCAACTCGGTGATGACCACGTCGTAGCGTCCGTCGAGCATGGGGGTGATCATGACGCAGTGCTGCGTTCCGGTGGGGACGGAGGCGATGCCCGCATCGATCACGGCGACCGGCGGCACCACGGCGTCGGGCGCCGTCAACGATCGCGCTACCGCTCCGGACCGGGTCGCGTAGTAGGCGTGCTGGAAGGCCAGGATCACGTCCGGTCCCGAGGCGGTGGAGCCGGTCCCGTTGCCGCGCACCAACTGTGCGCCTCGGGTCGGCTCACAGCCGGGACCGCCGCCGAGCACCGGGTCCGCTACCGTGGCCGATTGCCGGGGAGCCGACGCCGCGTCGGTGTAGACCAGGACCAGCGCGGCCGCGGCGAGCGAGGCGGCCAGCCCGGCGCCGCCGACCAGCCACGCGCGCCGAGCGCCGCGCCGGGCACGGCGTCGATCGCGGTGCGTCCGATGCCGGTCGCGTTCCCGGCGCGGCGGCGGCTCGTGGGCGGAGATCATCCCGGGCCACGTGGGCACGCGTTCGGCCCCGGCCCGGCCTGGGCGGGCGCGTCGGCCGCCGGGCTCGGACGTGTTCGACGACATGATCTCGCCGCACCCCCTTTTACCGGTGCCTATTCGGCCACCGTGGGTTCCCTCTCAATGCCGTTGCGCAATAACAACATTGCATATCTCTTCGGATTCTGTCGGTCGAATGCTCAACAGGCAAGGACGAACTCCGCCACGACAGTCCCCGGAACACGCGAAACCGGCGGATCGGGACCGGGCGGTCGGTGCGATTCCGCCGCCTCCGGGCGATCTCGCCGCGGACGGAAGCGACGCGGCCGCCCTGCCGCCGTAGCATCCCGCACATGAGCCAGCCGATGCCGCCGCCCTACCCGCAACATCCCGCGCACCAGCCGCCGCAGCCGTATCCTCCGCCCCCGCCACCCGGACCGCAGTTCCCCATCCTGGTCTCGACCATGAACGACGTTCCAGGACAGGAGATCGCCCGGGTGTTCGGCGAGGTCGCCGGGCTGACCGTGCGCAGCCGCAGCTTCGGCTCGAACTTCAGCGCCGGTTTCCGCTCGCTGGGCGGCGGGGAGATCCCGAGTACACCCAACTGCTCTATCAGTCCCGGCACGAGGCGATCATGCGGATGTGCCAGCACGCCATGTCGTTCGGCGCGAACGCGGTCATCGCGATGCGCTTCGACTGCAACGAGATCGCCGGGACGATGAGCGAGGTGGCGGCGTACGGCACCGCCGTTCTGCTCAAACCCCCTGCGTGATCGGGCTAACCCCAGGTCAGCGGATCCAGATGGAGGAAGAAGCGCTGACGATCGGCGTCCAGCTCGATGCCGTAGCGGGCGGCGAATGTCCGGTCGGCCTGTTCGGCGCGCCGCTCGTCTTGCCATGACTCCCGGGAATTGGCGAGCAGCAGGGCGATATCGGCGTAGGGGTCGGCGATGCCGAGACGCCCGAGGTCGACGAAACCGGCCACCGTGTGCGTTTCCGGATCGAGGATGATGTTGGGCAGGCACAGATCGCCGTGGCACACCACGGCTTCGGCGAACTCCTGGGTCATCCTCGGCTCCAGCTCACCGGCCAGCCTGGTGAGCAGGACGGTGGGCGGAGTGCTTTGCTGTTCCTCCGGGAGGAACTCGGCGTGCACCGCACCCCGGACCACCACGTCCTGGGCCATAGCGAACATCCGCGCCAGGCCACGATCGAACGGGCACTGCTCGGTGGGCACCTCGTGCAGGCGCCGCACGGTGTCCGCGATGGATTCCCAAGCGCGGCCGAGCGTCTCGCCGGATACCGCGTCCGCGGGCACGCCCGGGACCGCGCTGGTCACCAGGCAGGCGCCATCGTCGCAGGCCCGCCAGTCCAGCGCCAGGGGGCCGGGGATACCGTGGCCGTCGAGCCAGACGATCTTGTCCCGCTCCAGCGCGAGGTCCGCGACCCCGCCGGGATCGACGCACTTGGCGTAGCGGGAGCCGTCGGCGGACCGGAACACCTCGGCGCCGGACTCCCCGCTGCCGACCGGCGCCCATCGGCAATCGGACGGCAAGGCGGCGCGGAAGCGGACAAGCGACTCGGACACGCCATCGACGGTAGCAACGGAGCCAGCGCGTGACCCACCTCGCAGACCTCCCGCAACCCGGATGTATAGTTGCTTAAAGCAACTAGTTGTGGTTGCCAATCAATGTGCTGGTGGGGAACATCGAGGTGAGTGTCATGTCCGCAACCGCTCGCGAGCGCCGGATCACGGCGGCCGAACTCGCGGCCGCCGACGAACTCGGTCAGCGGCTGGTCCGGTTCATGCGCGCGGTCAACCGGGCGAAATGGCAGCCCGTCCGGCCCGGTCCGGACGGACTGGAGCGACTCGCCTACGCCGTGCTGTTCTCCCTCGTGCACGAGGGACCGCAGCGCGCGGGCAGGCTCGCCGAAGTGCTGCACGCCGAGGCATCCACCATCAGCAGACAGAGCAGACAACTCGTGGCACACGGTCTGGTCGAGCGCCGGGCCGACCCGGTCGACGGCCGGGCGTGCGTGCTGGCGGCCACCGCGGAAGGCGTTCGTGTCTTCGAGGAGAATCGCGCCCAGCGCAACCGGTGGCTGGCCGACATCCTGGCCGACTGGCCCGCACCGGACCGCGACACCTTGACCGCGCTGCTCGACCGGCTCACCGCAGGAATAGAGACCACCACCCGACACCCAGCCGATCCGAAATAGGGCTCATTCATGACGACTTCCACCACCCGGGCTCCGCGGAACCCGGCCGCAGGCGCGGACACATCACTGTCGCACCGGCAGATCCTGACCATCCTGTCCGGGCTGCTGCTCGGCATGTTCCTGGCCGCGCTCGACCAGAACATCGTCAGCGTCGCGATCGTCAAGATCGCCAACAGCCTGCACGGTTTCGACGAACAGGCCTGGGCGACCACCGCTTACCTGATCACCGCCACGATCACCACGCCGCTGTACGGCAAATTGGCCGACATCTACGGCCGTAAGCCGTTCTACCTCACGGCGATCAGCCTGTTCGTCATCGGTTCGGTGGCGTGCACCTTCGCCACCTCGATGTACCAGCTCGCCGCGTTCCGCGCGTTCCAGGGCCTGGGCGCGGGCGGCCTGATGTCGCTGGCGTTCACCATCATCGGCGACATCGTCCCGGCGCGCGAACGAGTGCGCTACCAGGGCTATTTCATGATGGTCTTCGGCACGGCCACGGTGCTGGGCCCGGTGCTCGGCGGCTTCTTCTCCGACTACGAACAGCTCGGCGGCATCGAGGGCTGGCGGTGGGTGTTCCTGGTGAACGTCCCGGTCGGCGTGCTCGCGCTGCTCGTGGTCGCCAAGGTGCTCAACGTGCCGCACCAGCGCCAGCATCACCGGATCGACTGGTTCGGCGCGCTGACGCTGACCATCTGCGTGGTGCCGCTGCTGATCGTCGCGGAACAAGGCAGGCACTGGGGATGGTCCTCGCACCGCTCGCTGCTCTGCTACGGCATCGGCGCGGCGGGTCTGGTGCTGTTCCTCCTGGTCGAGTTCTTCATGAAGGACTCCGCGCTGATCCCGTTGCGGCTGTTCAAGAATTCGACCTTCAGCGTCACCATCGCGGGCGGATTCATCGTCGGCGTCGCGATGTTCGGCGCGATCACCATGGTTCCGCAGTACTTCCAGGTCGTGCGCGGCTACTCGCCGACCAAGGCCGGTCTGCTGATGCTGCCCTTGGTGCTCGGCATCATGATCGGCTCGCAGACCGCGGGACGGATCACCAAGAGCACGGGCCGCTACAAGATCCTGCCGGTGACGGGCACGTTCATCGTCGCGGTCGGCGCGGTCCTGTACGCGCAGGTGCACTACAACAGCCCGCTGTGGCAGCCGCTGGCCATCGGCGGACTGATCGGGCTCGGGCTCGGCTGTTGTATGCAGACGCTGATCATCGCGGCGCAGAACGCCGGTCCGCGCTCCGACATGGGTGTTTCCACCGCGTCGGCCACCTTCTTCCGGCAGATGGGCGGCACGCTCGGCGTCGCGGTGTTCCTGACCATTCTGTTCAATCTGCTGCCGCACCGGATCACCGATGCGTTCGGCGGCGCGCTGCCACCCGGGTTCGGGGCCGAGCAGCTCAGCGGCATGCAGTCCAATACCAGCGGCATCGCGGCGCTGCCCGACGCGCTGAAGGTGCCGATCCTCACCGGCTTCACCAACTCCATGCACGGGGTGTTCTACGCCGCGGGCGCGGTCGCGCTGCTGGCCTGCGTAGTGCTGATGTTCATGAAAGAGATCCCGCTCCAGGACACTCCGGCGCCCGCCGCGCAGACGCCGGCCGAGCAGACCGAGGCCGCCGAGTCGCACTGGGACGCGGATCAGGTGTGGGAGGGCGCCGCGCAGGCGCTGTCGGAGCCGGAACCGGTGCTCGCCGCGGCCGCGGGCGGCTACGCCTCGGGCGAACCGGCGGCCAACGGCGCGTACCTGCGCGAGCCGCGGGCGAGTTTCGATGGCGCCGAGTACGAAGGCCGTTCGCTCAACGGCTATGTCCATCGCGAAGACGGCAGGCCGGTGCCCGCCGCCGCACTCACGCTGATCGACCATCAGGGGCGGCAGGCCGCGCGGACGAACGGCGGCGCGGACGGCCGTTACCTCGTCGGCGCGCCCGACGCGGGCAACTACGTGCTGATCGTGTCGGCCGCGGGACATCAGCCCGCCGCGGTCAACGTGACCGTCGCGGACCGGCCGCAGCAATTCGACATCACCTTGCTCGGCTCCGGCGAAGTGTCCGGCGTGGTCCGGTCCAGCACCCTGGGCGAGCCGCTGCCGGGCGCGACCATCACGCTGACCGATCTGGACGGCGAGGTCGTCGGATCCGCGACCGCCGAGGGCGACGGCGGCTACGTTTGCCACGGCGTGGTGCCCGGCACGTACACCCTCGTGGCGGTCGCCGAGCACATGCGTCCCAGCGCGACCGCGCTGACCGTGCCGGACAGCGGATTGCTGCACCACGACATCGTTCTCACGCCGATGGCGGTGCTGGCCGGGTCGGCGTGGGCGGACGGGGGCCGGGCGGTCGCGGACGTGCAGATCAGCGTGCTCGACGCGGCGGGCGTGCTGACCGCGACGACGCGCACCGACGAGAACGGCCGTTATGTCGTCGCGGATCTCGCCGAAGGCGACTACACGGTCGTCGCCCGGGGCTATCCCGCGGTGACCAGCCGGATCACCGTGAGCGGCGGCGAGGTGGCCCACGACGTGCGGCTGGGCTACGACCTCGAGGACGAGGCGACCGGGAAGATCCCGCCCGTCCGCTGACGAATTTTCCGGCGTACGGATGAGGGGCGGTGGTCACCGGACCACCGCCCCTCGCCGTTCGCGCCGGCGGATTCGGCCGATTCTCACTCGGCTCAGAAGCGAATCATCCCTCCGGCCGGTCGCGTTTGTGGTCGCCGAATGGTTCGTCGCGTTCCCGGACCGCCGTGCGGAAACCGGCGGTGGCAGCGCGGGTTTGGAAGGCGTAACCCTCCGTGGTGTGCCGGGAGATCCCGTCGAAGACGGTGCTGATCATGCCGGAGTTCGCCACACCCTGGGCGTACAGCGCCGAGTTCAGCGCCAGTTTGGCCATCATCAGTTGGTTGATCGGCATGCGCGCGATCCGCGTGACGAATTCCTCTGTGCGCGCGTCGAGTTCGTCGGCCGGCCAGGATTCGATCGCCAGGCCCCATTCCACCGCTTGCCTGCCCGTGAGGCAGTCGCCGGTGAACAGCAGACGCTTGGCGCGCTGGTCGCCGAGGCGGTGCGCCCACATGCCCGCCGCCGGGACACCCCAGACCCGGGTGGGCGGGTAGCCGATCTTGGTGTCGTCGGCGCAGATGATCTGATCGGCGAACAGGGCGATGTCGCTGCCGCCCGCCACGGCGAAGCCGTGCAGTTTGGCCACGGTCGGCTTGTTCGCCTGCATCAGGCTGGCGAAACCGCGGTTGAACCGGCTCATCATCGCGTAGTCGATCATCGGGTCCCAGGTCCGCGCCGGATCGTGATTGCGGCCTTGCACCACCGGGTCGACGACCGTCCCCGCCGCGTCGCCGGGACCGCCTGCCACCGCGAAACTCTGCTCGGCGAACATGCTCAGGTCGTATCCGCCGCAGAATCCCTTGCCGCGCCCGGACAACAGGATCACGTGCACCCGCGGGTCCAGATCCGCGCGTTCCACCGCGTGCGCCAGGTCGTTCGGTGTGTCGGGCGTGATCGCGTTGCCCTTCTCCGGCCGGTTGAAGGTGATGCGCGCGACGCGGCCGTCCCGCTCGTAAGTCAGCGTCCGGTACTCGCGTGCGTCGTCCGGGTCCGGGCGTCCGGCCCACGGTGAGTCCGGCTGCTCGGTCCACCCGCGATACCACGCGCCCGAGTCGCCATCGGCCCTGATGTCACTGTCGGTCATCGCTTTCCCTTCGACGCTGGTCCCGCACCCGTCTCCGCAGTCTGGCGCAAACGCCGATTGACAGTCAACATTGACTGTGAAAATGCCGCGTCGACGGAGGGAGCCGGAATGGCCGGACTACGCGAGGAACAGAAACGGGCGACCCGCGCCCGCATCCTCGACGCCGCCGCCGACCTGCTGGCCGAACAGGGCTACCGGGCGCTGTCCACCCTCTCCGTCCAGCGTGCCGCGCGGGTCAGCCGCGGAGCGCTGCTGCATCACTTCCCGACCCTCGGCGCGTTGATCACCGACCTGGTCGGCCATCTGGTCGCGCGCAACGAAGCGGCGGTACGAGAGATCGCGGCCGGACTCGGCGACGGAGCCGATCCCGTCCTGCGCGCCTTGACCGCCCTCTACGAATCGATGGCGCGACCGGCGGCGCAAGCCGAGTTCGAACTGTGGACGGCCGCGCGGACCGATCCGGCGCTTGCCGAGGCGTTGCGCGTGGCCGAACGAGAAGCCGGGCGCGACTTGCGGCGCGTGGTGGACGCACTGTTCGGCCCGAGCCTCGTCGCCCACCCCGGTTATCCGGCCGTCCGCGATCTCACCATCGCGATCCTGCGCGGCACCGCGATGTCCCGTCCGCTGCGCACTTCGGAGCGCGCCGCCACGGCAACCATCAACCGATGGGCGCAGGCCATCGCAGTTCTGCTCGCACCGGGCATTTAGCAATCAGGGAGCGTCGAGGCGACCGAACTCGCTGTGATACGTGTCACTTACGCTCCGGATTGTGCCGTCTCACACACTCTCGCTATCCTGTCTGCACTTTGAGACCACCGAGTCTCAATGCAGCCTTCGACGGGGCCGGGTTCGACCACCGCGCGGCGCCCGGCGAAGGCCTTTCCTGCCGGGGAGCGCCTGCGGCGCCTGTACTACCAGGAGCAAACGCCATGCGATCGAAGTGGATCTCGGCGGCCATCGGTTTCACGGCGATGGCGCTGTCGTGTGTAGGACCGGGCAGCGGGCCCGCCGTCGCCGAGCCGGAGTGCCCGAGCATGTACGTGGTGGCGATCCCGGGCACCTGGGAGACCCGGACCGACGGCGAGCCTCCCGCCCCCGGGATGCTGGCCGGAGTCACCAACGGCCTGCCGTCCTCGGTACGGGTCGACTACGTCAGCTACGCCGCGACCGCCTTCCCCTGGGAGAGCGAGGTTTACGGCGCGTCCAAACGCGAGGCCGTCGACAACGCGCGCGGCATGATCGGAGCGATGGCCAGGGCGTGCGGCGCGACCAAGATCGCATTGGTCGGCTACAGCCAGGGCGCGGACGCCGCGGGCGATCTGGCCGCCGAGATCGGCACCGGGATCGGCGTCGTGCCGCCGTACCGGATCGCGGCGGTCGGACTCATCTCCGATCCGCGCCGCTCCCCCACCGACGCGCTGGTCGGTCCGCCGGTGGGCGGCGCGGGCGCGGGCGGTCCCCGCATCGGCGGCTTCGGCTTCGTCAGCCCGGAGACCCGCACCATCTGCGCGGTCGGCGATCTGTACTGCACCACGGCGTCGGACGATTTCGTGACCCGGTTCGCGGGCTTCCTGGCCCAGACCTCCCATCCCGACCCGGCCAATCTCTGGCGCTACCAGATGGAAATGGGCGCCATCGTCGGCGATCTGATGTCCAACGGCGGGATCCCGTTGTTGCAGAGCCAGTTGTCGGAGTCGGCGAACCAGGAACGGGCCCGGTTGCTGGACCAGTTCTACCGCTCCGAGGCGCACACCGCCTACGGCAGCTACCGCGTCGGCGGTGGCGCGACGGCGCTGTCGTGGATGCACGACTGGCTGGCGTCGCTGGCCTGAGTCAGGGCGCGAGCCGCCGCGCCACCTCGCCCAGCCCCTCCGCGACGGCGCTCTGCTGAGCGGCGCTGAGCACGTCGACGAGGACGCGGCGGACGGTCGCGACATGGTCCGGCGCGATCTGCGCCAGCCGTTCCCGGCCCGCGCCGGTGAGCACGGCGATGACCCCGCGCACGTCGGTCGGGCAGGCCTCGCGCATCAGCAGTCCGGCCTTCTCCAACTGCGTCACCTGGTAGGTCAGCCCGCTTTTGGAGGTGTAGAGCGCGTCGGCGAGTTCGGTCATCCGCAGGCGGCCCTCCGGCGCGGCCGCGAGCCGTACCAGCACCTCGTACTGTGTATGGGACAGCCCTTCCCGCTTGAGCTGCCGTTCCACCTCACGGCCCACCAGCGCGCCCGCCGCGAGGAAGCTGTGCCACACCTGCATCTCGCGCGCGTTCAGCCACCTGGTCTCCACAGCTCCACCCTAACCATATTGTTCGAATTTGAACAATCAGCTAGAGTTGAGTTCGAATTTGAACTACCTGCGCGGCCGAGCAAGGAGGAGCGCCATGACCAGCGTGCACACCGGAAGAATGCCGGTGCTCTATCTCTCCCACGGCGCTCCGCCACTGGCCGATCACGCGAGCTGGCCCGCCGAGCTGGCGGCGTGGTCGCGCGCGTTGCCGCTCCCCCGGGCGATCCTGATCGTCTCCGCGCACTGGGAGGCCGCGCCGATCGCGCTCGGCGCCACCGAGACGGTGCCGCTGGTCTACGACTTCTGGGGCTTCCCCGAGCGGTACTACCAGGTGCGCTATCCCGCGCCGGGCGCGCCGGAGCTGGCCGAGAAGGTGCGAAACCTGTTGCGCGGACCCGGTGTCACCGTGGCGGACGTCCCGGAGCGCGGGCTCGACCACGGCGCCTACGTGCCGCTGAAGGAGATGTACCCGGACGCCGGCGTCCCGGTGTTGCAACTGTCCATGCCGACGCTGGACCCTCGGGCGCTGCTGGACATCGGACAGAAGCTGGCGCCCCTGCGCGACGAGGGCGTGCTGATCGTCGGCAGCGGTTTCTTCACCCACAACCTGCGCGCCCTGACGGCCGACGACGAACACGTGCACTCCTTCACCACCGAATTCGACGAGTGGGGCCGCGAGGCGCTGGCCGCACACGACCTGGACGCGCTGCTCGATTTCGAGCGGAAAGCGCCCGCCGCGCGCCTGGCCCACCCCCGCGCCGAGCACTTCGCACCGCTGTTCGTCGCGCTCGGCGCGGGCGAAGACGACCTCGGCGCGCTGCGCACAGTCATCGACGGCTACTGGTTCGGCATGGCGCGCCGATCCGTCCAGCTCGGCTGACGCACCACGTCATCGGATGCGCAGCGCCGTCAGCCGCCAGCCTGCCGAGCGCGTCCGGACGATCCTCGCCGCCACGGCGAAACGGCGACCGCCGCGGGCGTATGCGGCGAAGACCTCGGCGGTCCTGGCATCCACGAGCGCCACGCTCACCCGGATCGGCATCGCGACGCCGAGTGCGCGACCGGGCACGAGACCGGCGTCGAGCAATGTGCGCACCGCCGCGACGACCGTGGCGTCGGCGACCGCGGCCAGTTGCGGTACGGGTCTCCTACGGTCGAGTACCTCGAGGACGATGCGCACCGCCGACTCGGCGAACCGGCGTGCCGCCGAGCGGGTTTCGTCCCCCGCCTGCGCGGCGGACGCATGACTACGCCGCACCGCGCTACGTATCCCGGCACTCGACCGGCCGGACACGGCGCGCGGCCCCGTGCGGCAAGGTCGCGCCCGAGCGGGCGCGGGATCGCGAACTTCGGCGCGCCCGCGGCTGTCCAAGGGCGGCTCCGGATTCGGAGCAGGCGCCAACCAACCGTGATAACCAGCCATGTAAATCCCTTCGAAACCCCGATGTCGAAACCCTGTGGCGACCGATTCTGCGGACGAGACACGGGAAAACGCGCGTAGTCGGCTACCCGATTCCGCCCCGACTCACCAGCACCCGCATCCGGCACGCACGAAGACCGACCTAGGTTGGAGGGCAGCCCCGACCCGGAAACGGAGACCTTGGATGACCGACGAGCCAGGAGCGGATGTGACCGCACCCGGAGAATCCGCGACCCCGCGTCGCCTGGCCCGCCTCGCGCTGCTGGTATCCGCCGGAGTCCTCGCCGTGTATCTCGCGCTCGGCCAATTGATCGCGATCCTGCCGGTTTCCTGGACGATGCCGCTGCTGGACAACGCGATCGCGCAGTCGGCGGTGCTCTTGCTCGGCTCGGTCCGCGACGCGCTCGGCTCGTGGAACATGGTTCTGGCGATGGTCGCGACCGGGCTGGCGCTCGCTGCGCTTCGCTCCGGCGAGCGGGGACGGCGCCCGGCGGCCGCGGTGACCGGCGTGGCCGTCGTCGGCCTGGTGCTGTCCGTCGTCACCAGCGCGACGCTGGTGTTCGCGGCGCACGACGCGGCGGGCGTCTGGGTTCCGTTCGCCCCGGTCGTCCCGTTCAGCACCGTCGGTGACGCGCCGGACGAGACCGTCACCTACGCGACCGTCGACGGGCAGCCGATCCAGGCGGATCTGTATCTGCCCGCCCCGGGAACGGCCCCGGCCCCACTGGTGGTGAGCATCCACGGCGGCGCGTTCGTCGCGGGCAGCCGCGGCACCGACGCCTACACGACCTGGCTGGCCGACAACGGATACGCCGTCCTCGACGTCGACTACCGCCTCTCCGGCGCGACCGAGCACCGCTGGGACACCGCGGACGCCGACGTCGCCTGCGCGCTGACCTGGGCCGCCGCGAACGCGCAGCGGTACAACTGGGACCTGCGGCGGATCGCCACGTTCGGCGAATCCGCGGGCGGCAATCTGGCTGTCAACGTCGCGAACAAGATCAACGCGAGCGCCTTGCGGCCCAGCTGTGGCAGCGCGGAGGAACTGCCCGAGGTGCGCGCCGCGGTCGCGCTGTACCCGGCGGTCGATCTCGCCGCTTCCGGCACCGAGACCGCGCTCGGCGTCGACGCGGCCCGGCAGTATCTCGGCGGTACGCCCGACCAGTATCCCGAGCGCTACACCGCGACGAGCTCCGCTCCGCACGTCAGCGCAGCCTCCCCACCCACCCTGTTGATCCAGGGGTCCAGCAATCACTTGGTGCGGGCCGAGCACACCGCGGCCTACGCCGCCGCGCTCGAGACCGCGGGCGTCCCGCAGCGCTACGTCGAGCTGCCCTACGTGGAACACGCCTTCGGCACCACCGAACTCGACACTGGCGCGCGGGTCACCCGCGAACTCACCAGGACCTGGCTGGCGGAATACCTGCCGTAACCAGCGTCACACCGTCGCGCGGGGAATACCCGGGCACCCCACCTGGTTCCTTTGGTTGCCATATCCACCAAATTGAGTCAGACTGAAATCGTAAGGAGGCGTCGTGCAGTTCGGAATCTTCACGGTCGGTGATGTGACGACCGACCCCACGACCGGCCGGACGCCGAGTGAGCACGAGCGCATCACCGCCATGGTGACGATCGCGCGCAAGGCCGAGGAGGTCGGTCTGGACGTGTTCGCCACCGGCGAGCACCACAACCGGCCGTTCGTGCCGTCGTCGCCGACGACGATGCTCGGCTATATCGCGGCGCGGACCGAGCGGCTCCAGCTCTCCACCGCGACGACCCTGATCACCACGAACGATCCGGTGAAGATCGCCGAGGACTTCGCGATGTTGCAGCACTTGGCCGAGGGGCGGGTGGACCTCATGCTCGGCCGCGGCAACACCGGCCCGGTCTACCCGTGGTTCGGCAAGGACATCCGCGACGGCATCCCGCTGGCCATCGAGAACTACCACCTGCTGCACCGGCTCTGGCGCGAAGACGTGGTCGACTGGGAAGGCAAATTCCGGACGCCGTTGCAGTCGTTCACCTCCACACCGCGCCCGCTGGACGACGTTCCGCCGTTCGTCTGGCACGGCTCGATCCGCAGCCCCGAGATCGCCGAGCAGGCGGCCTACTACGGCGACGGCTTCTTCGCCAACAACATCTTCTGGCCGAAAGAGCACTTCCAGCGACTGATCGGGCTGTACCGGCAGCGCTACGAGCACTACGGTCACGGCTCCGCCGATCAGGCGATCGTCGGCCTGGGCGGACAGGTCTTCATGCGCAAGAACTCCCAGGACGCGGTGCGCGAGTTCCGCCCCTACTTCGACAACGCGCCGGTGTACGGACACGGACCGTCGCTGGAGGAGTTCACCGAGCAGACCCCGCTCACCGTGGGCAGCCCGCAGCAGGTCATCGACAAGACGCTCACCTTCCGCGAAACGTTCGGCGACTACCAGCGCCAACTGTTCCTGATGGACCACGCAGGCCTTCCGCTGAAGACCGTGCTGGAGCAGCTGGACCTGCTCGGCGAGGAAGTGGTGCCGGTGCTGCGCAAGGAGTTCGCGGCCCTGCGCCCGGCGCACGTGCCGGACGCCCCGACGCACGCGAGCCTGGTCGCCGCCCGCGACGCAGCCGTGGAGGCGACCCGATGACCCGCATCGCCGTCGTCTCCGCGGGCCTGTCGCAGCCCTCGTCGACCCGGCTGCTCGCCGACCGGCTCACCGCGGCCACCGCGGCGGCGCTGTCCGCGTCCGGCGCGGACGTGACCGTCGACGTGGTCGAGGTGCGCGAGCACGCGCGGGATCTGGCCGACAACCTGCTGACCGGATTCGCGCCGGCCGGGTTGCGCGCGACGCTCGACACCGTGGCGGGCGCCGACGGCCTGATCGCCGTCACGCCGATCTTCAACGCCTCCTACAGCGGCCTGTTCAAGACGTTCTTCGACGTGCTGGAACCGGACTCGCTGGCCGGAATGCCGGTGTTGCTCGGCGCGACCGGCGGCTCGGCGCGCCACTCCCTCGCGTTGGAGCACGCGCTGCGGCCGATGTTCAGCTACCTGCACGCGGTGGTCGCGCCCACCGCGGTGTACGCGGCGTCGGAAGACTGGGCCTCCGCCGCGACCGAGGGGTTGAGCTCTCGGATCGACCGCGCCGCAGCGGAATTCGCCGCCGCGCTGACCAACACGCCGCGAGCGCGTGCCACCGATCCGTACGACGACCCGGTACCGTTCGCACAGCTGCTCGGCACTCACTGATCTTCCCCCGACCGATCCCACCCCCATTCACACCCAAGTAGTTCAAATCTCAACTATGAAGGAGAACGTCATGTCGACCGGAACCACCAACGCTCTCACCGCGGGCACCTGGGCCATCGACCCCGCCCACTCCACGCTCGGCTTCTCGGTGCGCCACCTGATGGTCAGCAAGGTGCGCGGCCGCTTCACCGACTTCTCCGGCAAGCTGGTGATCGGCGAGGACGGCAGCGCCTCGGCCGAGGCCGAGATCCGGGTCGACTCGGTCACCACCGACAACGAACAGCGCGACGCCCACCTGCGCACCGCGGACTTCTTCCAGGCCGAGCAGTTCCCGGTGGCCACGTTCAAGTCCACCGGTTTCCGGGTGAACGGTGACGATTTCGTGGTGGACGGCGAATTCACCATTCGCGGTGTCACCAAGCCGGTATCGCTCGAGGTGGAGTTCCTCGGCGTCAACCCCGGCATGGGCCAGGGGCCGGTCGCAGGCTTCGAGGCCAAGACCGTGATCAACCGCCGCGACTTCGGCATCACCATCGACATGCCGCTGCCCGACGGCGGCGCGGTGATCGGCGACAAGATCACGCTCACCCTCGAGGTCGAGGTCGGCCTGCAGGCCTGATCCGCGCGGTCTCGCGGCTCGATGCCGCGGGAGGCGTTTTCCGTCAGAACAGCGTCATGGGCTCGGCGGCGGCGGGCTCGGGCAGCGGCTCGAGCTCGGGCAGCCGGGCCCTGACCGCGTCGTGGAAACGGCGGGCCAGCTCCAGCGAGCCCGCATTGTCCGGCGTGTGCACGAACACCGTGGGCGAGCGACCTTCACGCAGCCATTCGGCGACCGTCCCGACCCACGGCCGCCAGCCGTCGACGGTGCGCTGGACATCGTCGCGGCCGTGATAGCGCACGATCGGGTATTCGGTCAGCGCGCGCATCCTGCGCCGCACCCGCGGCTTCTTCGCGGCCGCTTCCTGTTCCGCCGCGCTGACGGGAGGACCGTCGAAAAGCACGGTGGTGTCGAACGGCACCCATTCGGCGCCGACCCTGGACAGCACGTATTCCAGCCTGCGCGCCGCCTGCTCGTCCTCGAAGAACGCGGGGTGACGCACCTCGACGGCGGCCCGGTACGAGCGCGGGAAGTCGCGCAGGAAACCGGCCAGCACACCGAGATCGGTGGGTCCGAACGAGCCCGGCAGCTGGATCCACAGGGCGTGGATGCGTTCGCCGAGCGGTTCCATCGCGGTGAGGAAGGACCGCAACTCCTGCTCGACGCCGGTCAGCCTGCGTTCGTGGGTGATCGGCTTGGGCAGCTTGGGGACGAATCGGAACGCGGGATCGCATTGCGCCGCCCATGATTCGACTGTGCGCCGCGACGGCGTGGCGTAGAACGTCGTATTGCCTTCGACCGCGTTGCACCACGTGGCGTACCAGCGCAACCGCTCCCCCGGGGAGAGCTGCCGTTCCTGCCAGGCCGCGTGCGTCCACATCGCACATCCCACGTGAAGCCGCATGCTCTCGACGCTAACCCACACTCCCGACACGAGCGCCTGGCACCGGACTCACCGCCGCGCCCGCTTCTTCGACCGCACCCAGCCGAAGGTCAACTCGACCGCGCGTTTCCAGTTCTCGTACTCGTCCTCCCGCAGCTCCGCGTCCATGCGCGGAACCCATTGGGCGGCAAGGCGCCAATTGTTGCGCAATCCCTCTAGGTCGGGCCAATACCCCACGGCGAGGCCCGCGGCGTACGCCGCGCCCAGTGAGACCGTCTCGGCGACGAACGGCCGCAGCACCGGAACATCCAGCACATCGGCCACGATCTGCATGAGCAGGTTGTTCGAGGTCATCCCGCCGTCCACGCGCAGCGCCGCGGCTTGCAGGCCGGAGTCGGCGTTCATCGCCTCCACCACGTCCCGGGTCTGCCAAGCGGTCGCCTCCAGCACGGCGCGCGCGATGTGGCCCTTGGTGATGTAGGAGGTCAGCCCGGCGATGAGACCGCGCGCGTCGCTGCGCCAATGCGGCGCGTACAGCCCGGAGAACGCGGGCACGACGTAGCAGCCGCCGTTGTCTTCGACGGTGCGCGCGAGGGTTTCGATCTCCGGCGCACTGGTGACCAATCCGATGTTGTCGCGCACCCACTGCACGAGCGATCCCGTGACCGCGATCGGCCCCTCCAGCGCGTAGACCGGCTCGGGGCCGATCTGGTAGCCGATCGTGGTGAGCAGGCCGTGCTCGGAACGCACCAGGTCGCGTCCGGTGTTCATCATGAGGAAGCCGCCGGTGCCGTAGGTGCACTTGGTCTCCCCACGCGCGAAACAGGTTTGGCCGAACAGCGCGGCGTGCTGGTCGCCGAGGGCGGCGGCGATCGGGATGCCCGGCACCACCCGGCGCGTGTTGCCGTAGGACGCGATCGAGGGCTGGATGCGCGGCAGCATGCGGGCGGGGATGCCGAAGAACTCCAGCAGTTCGTCGTCCCAGGCGAGGGTGCGCAGGTTCATCAGAAGGGTGCGGCTGGCGTTGGTGACGTCGGTGCAATGCAGCCCGCCGTCGGGGCCTCCGGTGAGGTTCCAGATCAGCCAGGTCTCCATGGTGCCGAACAGCACCTCGCCCCGTTCCGCGCGCTCGCGCAGACCTGGCACCGAGTCCAGCATCCAGCGCAGCCGCGGCGCGGCGAAGTAGCTGGCCAGTGGCAGGCCGCACAGCTCGCGGATCCGGTCGGCGCCCGGCTTGTTCCCCAGTCCGCGGACCAGTTCCTCGGTGCGCACGTCCTGCCAGACGATGGCGCGCCCGATCGGCGTGCCGGTGCGGCGGTCCCACACCACGGTGGTCTCGCGCTGGTTGGCGATGCCGAGCGCGGCGATCCGGTCGGCCGTCACACCGGAATCCCGCAGGGCCTGCGGCACGATCCGCTCGACATTGCGCCAGATCTCCAGCGCGTCCTGCTCCGCCCAGCCCGGCCGCGGATAGTGCTGCCGGTGCGGGCGCTGCGCGACGCCGACGAGCCGGGCACGCTGGTCGAACAGGATGCACCGCGTGGAGGTGGTGCCCTGGTCGATGGCCAGCACGTAACGCTGCTTCATGCTCGGCTGCTCCTGATCGACATCGGACGGTCACCGCGGGGACGAAAGTCAGTGACTCGTACCGAGATCGCGCGACACCGCCCGTGCGGCGTCGAGCACCTGACCGACCAGCGTGGGCCGGTGCCGCAACTGGGCGTCACAGAGCCGGTCCACCGCGCCGGTGATGCCGATGGCGCCGACCACGAGGCCACCGGGCGCCCGGATCGGCGCCGCGATACCCGCCTCGCCCGTCCGGAATTCCTCGGTGTCGCCCGCCCATCCGGCCTGCCGGACGCCGCCCAGCGCCCTGGCGAGCGCGGTGCGGTCGACCAGGGTGCGGTGTGTGAGCGGGGCCAGCTCGGCGCTGCGTGTCGTGGCGGCCAGCTCGGCGTCGTAGGCGAGCAGGACTTTGCCCAGCGCGGTGGCGTGCGGCGGCAGCAGTTCGCCGAGTTCGAGCGCCTGCTGGGTATTGTCCGGCCGGAACACGTGATGCACCACGACCACCGCGCCGTCCATCGGCGCGCCGATCCGCACCGACTCGCCCGTGCGCGCCGCCAGCGCGTCGGCCCAGTTGATCGCGCGGGAGCGCAACTCGTTCGCGTCGAGGTAGCTGGTGCCCAGGTGCAGCAGCGCCGCGCCGAGTTGGTACTTGCCGGTGGCCGGATCCTGTTCGACGAAGCCGACGCCTTGCAGCGTGCGCAGGATGCCGTGCGCGGTCGGCTTGGGCAGGTCGAGCGCGCCCGCGATGTCGCCGACGCCGAGCCGCCCGGAGCCGCGGGCCAGCAGCCGCAGAACGGCCGCCGCCCGCTCGATCGATTGGATCGCACCTGGCATATCGGGGAACCTACCCGTGTCGTGATTCGACAATGTCGAACGGCTGGTGATACCTGAGCAACATCATTGAAACCCAGTGTGAGCTGCGCCATACATCCTCCTCGCGCGTCGGACGGTAGCGTCGCCGCCTTCCGGCAACCAGTCGAGGCGTTCGACATTGTCGAACGGCAGCTGTATCCGGGTTCCGCATCCCGCCGTAGTTTCCGTTTCACGCACGGTCGCGTCCGCGACCTGCGGGGCGAACGGAGGCTCAACGATGAACTTCGGCTCGATCTTCCTCAGTGAAGCACTCGGCACAGGCGTGCTGGTGCTGCTCGGGGTCGGTGTGGTCGCGAACGTACTGCTGGCGAAGTCCAAAGGATTGGACGGCGGCTGGCTGCTGATCAACGTGGGATGGGGGTTCGCGGTCCTTGCGGGCGTCTACGTCGCCTACAAGACCGGCGGCCATCTCAACCCCGCGGTCACCGTCGGCATCCTGTTCAGCGGGGCCGACGAGTTCGCCCCCGGCATCGCGATCTCCGGCTCGACGACACTCGCCTACCTGAGCGGCCAATTCGCCGGCGCCTTCCTCGGCGCGACCGTGGCCTACGTCGCCTACAAGCGCCACTTCGACGCTGACACCGACGAGGAGAAGAAGCTCGCGGTGTTCGCCACCGGCCCCGCGATTCGCGCCCTGCGCTGGAACTTCGTCACCGAAGTGATCGGCACCTTCATCCTCGTCCTGGTGATCCTCACCTTCGGCCACACCCCGAGCGGGCTCGGCCCGGCCGCCGCCGCGCTCCTGGTCGTCGGCATCGGCGCCTCCCTGGGCGGCCCGACCGGATACGCCATCAACCCCGCTC
This sequence comes from Nocardia sp. NPDC004260, assembly GCF_053603155.1. Lineage (NCBI taxonomy): Bacteria > Bacillati > Actinomycetota > Actinomycetes > Mycobacteriales > Nocardiaceae > Nocardia > Nocardia sp. NPDC004260. The sequence continues at coordinate 43,657 of NZ_JBSGEZ010000017.1, forward strand.
GCGATCTCGGTCCGCGCATCGCGCACGCGCTGCTGCCGGTGAGCAAGCCCGCCCCCGCCGACGCGGTCCTGGTCCCCGTGGGCGCGGGTGCGCCCGCTCCGGCCGAATCGCCCGACGCCGCACCGCACGGCAAGGACTCCGACTGGGGTTACGCCTGGGTGCCGGTGCTCGGCCCGCTGCTCGGCGGCGCGCTGGCCGGACTCGCCGCGCAGTTCCTGTTCTGAATCCTTCTCTTCCCCAGTAGTTTCCCGAAAGGACCGCGATGAGCCAGTACGTCGGCGCCATCGACCAGGGCACCACGAGCACCCGCTTCATGGTGTTCGATCACGGTGGCAACGAGGTCGCCCGCCACCAGCTCGAGCACGAGCAGATCCTGCCGCGCCCGGGCTGGGTGGAGCACAATCCGACCGAGATCTGGGAGCGCACCCGCGCGGTCATCCAGACCACCTTGACCAAGGCCGATCTGGTCGCGAGCGACCTGGCCGCGGTCGGCGTCACCAACCAGCGCGAGACCACGGTGGTGTGGAACCGCAAGACCGGGCGGCCGTACTGCAACGCGATCGTCTGGCAGGACACCCGCACCGACCGGATCGCCGCCGAGCTGGAACGAGCCGGGCACGGCGACATCATCCGGCGCAAGGCGGGCCTGCCGCCCGCCACGTACTTCTCCGGCGGCAAGCTGCGTTGGATCCTGGACAACGTCCCCGGGGTGGCGGAGGACGCCGAACGCGGCGACGCGCTGTTCGGCACCACCGACACCTGGCTGCTGTGGCAGCTGACCGGCGGTGTCGACGGCGGCGTGCACATCACCGACCCGACCAACGCCAGCCGCACCATGCTGATGAACCTGGAGACCCTGGACTGGGACGACGAACTGCTGTCCCTGTTCGGGGTGCCGCGCGCGATGCTGCCCCGGATCGCTCCCTCGGCGAACCCGGAACTGTTCGGCACCACCCGCGCCGACGGACCGTTCGGCGGCGCGGTGCCGCTGGCGGGCGTGCTCGGCGACCAGCAGGCCGCCACCGTCGGACAGGTCTGCTTCCGTCCCGGCGAGGCGAAGAACACCTACGGCACCGGCAACTTCCTGCTCCTCAACACCGGAACCGAGATCGTGCGCTCGCAGCACGGCCTGCTGACCACGGTGGCCTACCAGTTGGGCGGGGAGAAGCCGGTGTACGCGCTGGAAGGTTCCATCGCGGTGACCGGCTCGGCGGTGCAGTGGCTGCGCGACCAGCTGGGCATCATCTCCGGTGCGGCGCAGAGCGAATCGCTCGCCCGGCAGGCCGAGGACAACGGCGGGGTGTATTTCGTGCCCGCGTTCTCCGGACTGTTCGCGCCGTACTGGCGCTCGGACGCGCGCGGCGCGATCGTCGGTCTGTCCCGCTACAGCACCAACGCCCATCTCGCGCGGGCGACGCTGGAATCGATCTGCTACCAGACCCGCGACGTGGTCGAGGCGATGCAGGCCGACTCCGGCGTGCGGCTGGACGTGCTGCGGGTGGACGGCGGCGTCACCGCCAACGAGCTGTGCATGCAGCTGCAGGCCGACTTCCTCGGTGTGCCGGTGTCGCGTCCGGTGGTCGCCGAGACCACCGCGCTCGGCGCGGCCTACGCGGCGGGGCTCGCGGTCGGCTTCTGGAACGACACCGACGAGCTGGAACAGAACTGGAACGAAGCCAAGCGCTGGCATCCGACCTGGTCGGAGGAACAGCGCGAGCGTGGCTACGCGCGCTGGAAGAAGGCCGTCACCCGCACCCTCGACTGGATCGACGTCGACGAATGAGGGGCGACGCCGTCCTACCCGAATAACCCCGAAACAAGGAGAGATACCGCTGTGTCCGCACGATTGGACGCCCAGTACCGCGCCCGCGCGGTGAACGCACTCGGCGACACCGAGATCGATGTACTCGTCATCGGCGGCGGCGTGGTCGGCGCGGGCGCCGCCCTCGACGCCGCCGCCCGCGGCCTCACCGTGACCCTGGTGGAGGCCAGGGACTTCGCGGCAGGCACCTCCAGCCGCTCCAGCAAGCTCATCCACGGCGGGCTGCGCTACCTGGAGCAGCTGGACTTCTGGCTGGTGCGGGAGGCGCTGAAGGAACGCGGCCTGCTGTTGCGCCGGCTGGCCCCGCACCTGGTGCGGCCGGTGTCGTTCCTGCTGCCGCTGCGGCATCGCGTCTGGGAACGCGCCTACATCGGCGCGGGCGTCGCCCTGTACGACACGATCGGCGGCGCCCGCGCCTTGCCGATGCATCGGCACCTGTCGCACACCCGCGCGCTGGAGTTGGCGCCCGCGCTGCGCGAGGACGCGCTGACCGGCGCGATCCGGTACTTCGACGCGCAGGTCGACGACGCCAGACACACGATGATGGTCGCGCGTACCGCCGCTCAGCACGGCGCGACCGTGCTCACCCGCACCAAGGTGACGGCGCTGCTGCGCGACGGCGAGCGCGTCGTGGGCGCGGAGGTCACCGACCTGGAAACCGGCCGGGTGCACACGGTGCGCGCGCGCCGGGTGATCAGCGCCACCGGCGTGTGGACCGACGAGATGAACCGGATGACCGGCGTCGAGTTCCCGTTCCACGTCCGCATGTCGAAAGGCGTGCACATCCTGGTGCCGCGTCATCGCCTGCATCTGGACACCGGCCTGATCATGCGCACCGAGAAGAGCGTGCTGTTCGTCATCCCGTGGCACGGCCACTGGATCATCGGCACCACCGATACGGACTGGTCGCTGAGCAAGGACCATCCGGCCGCCAGCGACGCCGACGTGCAATACCTGCTCGACCACGTCAACCAGGTGCTGCGCGAGCCGCTCACCCGCGACGACATCGTCGGCACGTACGCGGGGCTGCGCCCGCTGCTGTCCGGCGCGTCGGCCGACACCGCGACGCTCTCGCGGGAGCACGCGGTCGCCGAACCGGCTCCCGGTCTGTTCGTGATCGCGGGCGGCAAGTACACCACCTACCGGGTGATGGCCGCCGACGTCGTGGACGCGGCGGTGGCGGGACTGGGCCGCGCGGTCGCGCCGTCGGTGACCGAGCACCTGCCGATCCTCGGCGCGGTGGGTTATCAGGAACTCGCGGCCGACCTCGACAGCCTTGCGCAACGCGCGGGCCTGCCGCGGGCGACGGTCGAGCGTCTGCTCGGCCGCTACGGTTCGGCGATCACCGACCTGTTCGACCTGATCGCCCGCGAACCGGACCTGGGCCGTCCGCTCACCGGCGCGCCGGAGTACCTCGGCGCGGAGGCGGTGTACGCGGTGACGCACGAAGGCGCGCTGCACCTGGACGACGTGCTCACCCGCCGCACCCGCGTATCCATCGAGGCCGCCGACCGCGGTCTGGCCGCCGCGCCCGAGGTGGCCTGGCTGATCGGCGCGCACCTCGGCTGGGACGCCGCCGCCACCGAGCGGGAGATCACCCGGTACCGCGAGCGGGTGCACGCCGAACTGGCCGCCAACCAGGCGGCCGACGACGAATCCGCCAACGCGGCCCGGATGGTCGCCATCGCGTGAGCGCGGTCGCGTGGCACGGTTTCCGCGTGGAACCGTGCCACGCCGTGCTCACCGATCCATTCCGCCGTGGCCGCGCGGGGTCGACTCATCGGTCTCGAGCTGCTCACCGGTCGGGTGCTCGTCGGCGTGCGTCGGTTTGGTGTGCTCCTCGGCGAAATCCGCGTCCTGCTGCATCGACTCCGCCGTTTCGGGATCGATATTCGGTGTGCTCATACCCAGCGCGTACCCGCGACCATCGCGTCGACGCAGTCCACATGCTCCGGACCTGGCACAACTCCCGACCGTGTCGGGTTGACCTCAACGGTGGTTGAGGATGAAGCAGGTGGCATGACTCGTCCAGCTGAAGCATGGAACATCGTCTATGACAACGACACCGCCCCTTGGGTGATCGGCGAGCCGCAACCGGCCATTGTCGCGCTGGAGCGGGAGGGCGGCATCACCGGCCGCGTGCTCGACCCGGGCTGCGGCACGGGTGAGCACACGATCCTGCTGACCCGACTGTGATACGACGTGCGCGGAATAGATATGTCGCCGAGCGCGGTGGCGTGCGCGCGCGCCAACGCGGCCGAGCAGGGTGTGCCATCCGCCTCGTTCGAGGTGGCGGACGCGCTGGCCCTCGGCGACCGGCCGGACTTCTCCGGTGACCCGCCCGGCTCCGCGCCCGCGTTCGACACCGTCGTCGACAGCGCGTTGTTCCACGTCTTCGGGACCGAGGACGAGGCGCGCGCCGCATACGTCCGCAGCTTGCACGCGGTCTGCAAGCCAGGCGGCACGGTCTATGTCCTCGCGCTTTCGGATGCCGAGCCGGGGTTCGGCCCACGGATCAGCGACACCGTGATCCGGGATTCGTTCCGCGACGGCTGGACGCTGGAGGACCTGCGAGCCACCAAGTACCGCGGACGGGTCACCGAAGTGGTGGCCCAAGAGGCGGCGGACTTGGACATCTCCGAGTCCGGCAAGGTCGACGCCGCCGCCTGGCTGGCCCGCATCCGCCGCCTTTGAACCGTCCGCTTCACACCCCCTTCGGCGCTTTGCCGCCCATGAAGCCGAACAGGTAGCCCGCGACGCGCCGCATCTGGATCTCCTCGGCGCCCTCGGTGATCCGGTAGCGCCGGTGGTGGCGGTAGATGTGCTCGAACGGCTTGTGCCGGGAGTAGCCGAGGCCGCCGTGCACCTGCATGGCGCGGTCCGCGGCCTCGCAGCACAACCGGTTGGCCCAGTAGTTGCACATCGAGACCTGCTCGGAGACGGCGAACGTGCCGTAGGTGTCCATCGACCAAGCGGTCTTGTGAATGAGGGCGCGCAACATCTCGCACTGGGTGTGCAGTTCCACCAAGGGGAACTGGATCGCCTGGTTGGTGGCCAACGGCTTGCCGAAGGGCTTGCGCTGTTTGGCGTACGCCACCGACTGGTCGATGCAGTACTGCGCCGCGCCGAGACTGGACGCGGCCTGGCGGATGCGGTTCTCGTTGAAGAAGTGCTGGACCACCGCCAAGCCGCGTCCCTCGCCGCCGAAGACGGCGGAGTCCGGGACCCGGACGCCGTCCAGCGCGACCCGGGCGTGGTCGGTGGGCATGTTGAAGGTCCAGAGGTACTCCTCGACGACGAACCCGGGTGCGTCGGTGGGCACCAGGAACGCCGTGATGCCGGTCGCGTCGCCGGGGCCGCCCGAGGTGCGCGCGAAGATCAGATCGGCGTCGGCGATGTGCACGCCGGTGTTCCAGGTCTTGCGCCCGGTGATCACCCAGTCGTCGCCGTCGCGGACCGCCGAGGTCTCCATGTGCGTCGCGTCGGAGCCGTGCTCGGGCTCGGTGATGCCGAAGGCGAAGAACTTCGTTCCCGAGGCCAGTCCGTCCACCCACTCCGCCTGCTGCTCGGGCGTGCCGTACTCGAGCATGAGCAACAGGCCGACGTTGTTGGCCACGATCGCGTGCTCGTTCTGCAGATCGCAGTGCAATCCGAGGCCACGCCGGGCCAAGTACTCGCGGATCACGGCCATGCCGAGGTTGGTGCCGTCCCGCCCGCCGTAGTGCGCGGGGAACGCGTAGCGCAGGTGACCGGCTGCGTCGGCGCGCCTGCGGACCTCCGCCAGCAGCTCCTCCCACTCCTCGTTCGGCAGGCCGCCGCGCTCCCAGTCGGTGCGTGCGTCCTCGCGGCGGTGGTCGAAGAAGCGGATGTTGTCGTCGGCCTGCTCGAGCGGGGCGATCTCCCGATCGATGAACGCGTCGAGTTCGGCGAGGTAATCGACCAGTTCCGCAGGTAGCTCGAAATCCATCGGGCATTCACCCTTTCGCAGTGTGCCGCAACCCCGCGGGCGGGGCGGGTAGCAGCGTCTCCTCGAGCAGCTCGGCGAGCGAGTCCAGCAACTCCGCTGCCGATGGGCGATTCCGCATTCGTTCCCCTCGGTCGACTCCGGCCCTCAGCATGGCACGCGCCGACGTGGTCCCGATCGGTACTTTCGGCCGTCACCCGTGGCCGCGCAGTCGCAAAAGTCCGGCTGTCGTGGCGCGGAAACCACAGGCATCGAAGTAGAACGGCGCGAGGCGATCCTCGAAATCGACGTGCAACCAGGTGCGGCCCGCCGTCCTGGCGCCTTGCGCGGCGTTGGCGACGAGTTCGGTGCCGATGCCTCGATGCTGCCACTCGGACCGCACCTTCGGGTCGAGCAGGAACGCGTGGTCGCCGCCGTCCCACGCCACGTTGACGAAACCGGCAAGCGAGTTATCGCCGGTCCGGGCGGTGACCCAGCCGAGGCTGTGCCGCGCCGCGCGGTCCCACCATCCCGGGTCCGCGTCGCCGCCGTGCAATCTCGTCAAGTCGGCCAGTTCGCTGTCGGTCAGAGCGCCTCGCCATCGGTAGTCGATCTCCATACGCCGCGACGGTAGAAAGGTCGACCGCCCGGGAGCCAGCGGTTTTCCGCCGAGGCCCTTCCTGTGTAGTGGCTGGGAGTCTGCCGTGGGCAGCGCTCCGCACGGGTTCGCGCGCGAGACGGGTCGGTAAACTGCGAGGGGGATATACAGGCGCGAATGCGCCATTCGTTGCGCTGGGCGGATACAGGAGATTTCATGGCGACCAGTCGCGTCCGATCCGGAATCGTCGCGGGGCTCGCCCTGATCATGGCGGTGCTCGTGGCGGCGTGCTCATCCTCGTCGGGGCCGGGGAAGACACCGGGTGCGGCGGGCCCAGCGCCCGCGCCGATCACGATCACCCCCTCCTCCGGCGCGGGCAATGTCGATCCGCTGGCGCCGGTGCAGGTGAGCACCGCCGACGGCCAGCTGACCCGGGTCACCATGACCAACGAGCAGGGCAAGACGGTCGACGGGATCATGACGCCGGACAAGACGGCGTGGAAACCCATCGAGCCGCTCGGCTACGGCCGCACCTACTCGGTGACCGCGGAGGGTTTGAGCATCACCGGCAGAACCGGCCCGGCCACCTCGACCTTCTCCACACTGACCCCCAACAATCAGACGAAGGTGTCCCTGGCCACCACGGGTGGCATCCCACTGTCCGACGGCGGCACGTTCGGCGTGGGCACCGTGGTGGTGGCCCACTTCGACGAGAACATTCCCGACCACGCCGCCGCCGAGAAGCACCTCGCGGTCACCACCGATCCGCCGGTGGAGGGCTCCTGGTACTGGCTGGACGACCGCAACGCGCACTGGCGCCCGAGGGAGTACTACACGCCGGGCACCAAGGTCAGCGTGGCGGCGAACGTCTACGGCCAGGAACTCGGCCGCGGGCTCTACGGCCAGGAGGACACCAAGACCACGTTCACCATCGGCGCGGCGCACGTCTCGATCGCCGATGACAACACCAAACAGGTCCAGGTCTTCGAGAACGGCAGGCTGATCCGCACCATGCCGACCTCGATGGGCAGGGGCGGCAGCGAGGTCGTCGGTGGCAAGACGATCACGTTCTGGACCCAGCCCGGGATCTACACGGTCATGGACAAGGCCAATCCGGTGATCATGGATTCCTCCACCTACGGACTGCCGATCAACTCCCGGCTCGGCTACAAGGAGGCCATCGGCTGGGCCACCCGGATCAGCACCGACGGCATCTATTTGCACCAGCTCGACTCCACCGTCTGGGCCCAGGGCAACACCGACGTCTCGCACGGCTGCCTCAACCTCAGCGGCGAGAACGCCCAGTGGTTCTTCAATTTCGCCGTCCCCGGTGACGTGGTGGAGATCCGCAACACCGGCGGAGCCCCGCTGGAGGTCTGGCAGAACGGCGACTGGGGTGTGCCCTGGGATCAGTGGGTGCAGGGCAGCGCGCTCCACTAGACCCGACACGCTGCCCGGTGTTGCCGATGGTGGGAAGCTGCACTACATTCCTGCACTCGCGAGACCACCCGGTCTCCCATCCCTGCGCGACGTTCCCGCGACGGCACCGCGTGGGACCCGCGTTGACGATCGGAGCCGGCTCGATGGCGATGCTGCTGTACTACCTACTCCTACCGCTGTACTTGGCCGAGGGATTCGTCAACCTGCTGGATTGAGCGCGGAGCGAGTCGGGGTTCACGGATCCCTCAACCGGCTTGTTCGGCCCCGGGTGGCTGGTGGAAGCCGGGCCCGGCCTTGGGTTCCACATCGCGCGGATCGATCGGTTCGCGGCAGTGGTCGCAGACCAGCATGGGTGAGGTCTCGTGTCCGCAGGTGCGATGTTCCAGGACGATCGGCCTGCCCTCCGGCCCGGTCAGGTGGTTGTCGCCCCACACCATCATCGCGGTGACGATCGGATACAGTTCGCGGCCCGCTCCGGTGAGGTGATAGTCGATCCGGCCGCCGCCGTGGTCGGTGCGGGTGAAGATGCCCGCGTCGATCAGCATGCGCAGGCGGCTGGTGAGCAGGTTGCGGTTGGTGATGCCGATATTGCGCGCGAAATCGCTGAAGCGGTGCACCCCGAAGAACGCCTCGGCGATGAGCAGGATGGTCCACCGGTCGCCGAGTAGTTCGACGACGCGGGTGACCGAATCGTCGACCGGGCGCCGCAGTGTCATGGCGACATTTTCGCATCCCACAACGGTATTGCTTTCCTACCGACGGTATCGGAATAATACCGAGCAAGACCGGCGCCCGCTCCGGGCCGGACAGCTGGGAGTGTCGATGACGACCATGAACCACCCGACCGACGACTACGTGCGCCTGCTCGACCCCGCCGTGCGGCCGGACCCGTACCCCGTCTTCGCACGGCTGCGTGACTCCGGCTCGTTCCGGATCGGCACGGCTCCGGTCGTCGTGCTCACCCGCTACGCCGACTGCGCCGCCGTGCTGCGCGATCCGCGCGCGAGCGTCGACCGGTCGCTGGCCCGGCTGCAGCTGGGCTCGATGCCGATCCACGACGGCACGCGGGAAGACGGTGCGGCCCAAGCGAAACCCTCGTTCTTGTTCCTGGATCCGCCCGATCACACTCGCCTGCGCCGCCTGGTGTCCAAGGCGTTCACCCCGCGCGTGGTGCGGCAACTGGAGCCTCGGATCATCGAGATCGTCGACGACCTGCTCGACCAGCGCGCCCGTGCGGGGAGCTTCGACGCCGTCGATCACTTCGCCTATCCCCTGCCGGTGACCGTGATCTGCGAACTACTCGGCGTCCCGCTGGCGGACGAAGCCAAGCTCAGCGCCTGGTCCGCCCTGCTGTCCCGCACGCTCGACCCGACTTCTCGCGCGGCCGCCCAGTTCCGCGCCGACCCGGCGGAGATTCAGCGCGCCGGGACCGAGTTGTACGCCTACTTCGAAGAACTCACCGACCGCCGCCGCCACGCTCCCGGCCCCGATCTGCTGTCCGAACTCATCGCCGCCGAAGACGCCGGAGACGTGCTCACCCATGCGGAACTGATCTCGACCTGCGCACTGCTGCTGGTCGCCGGGCACGAGACGACGGTCAACCTGATCGCCAACGCGACCCTCGCCCTGCTGCGCAGGCCGGACGAACTCGCCGCCCTCCGCGCGGACCCTGACCGCGCGGCCGGCGTCGTCGAAGAGACGCTGCGCTTCGACCCGCCGGTCCAGTTGATCCCGCGCATCGCCGCCGACGATCTGACCATCGGCGGCACGGACATTCAGCGCGGCGATCTGGTGGTGCTGCTGATCGCCGCCGCGCACCGCGACCCCGCGATGTTCGGCGACCCCGACGGATTCGACCCGGCGCGCGAGAACCGCCATCTGGCCTTCGGCCTCGGGGCTCACTTCTGCGTCGGCGCTCCCCTGGCCCGCCTGGAGGCGCGGGTGGCGTTGACCCGGTTCGCGCAACGAGTCGAGGCACCGCGGCTGACGGTCGACCCGCCACCGTATCGGGAGCACGTCAATCTGCGCGGGCCCGCGCACTTGCCCATCGAGTTCGCGGCGATCCGGCCCAGGTAGGTCAGCCGTCGTAGGAGACGTGCGGCGTCCATCCCTCGGCGGGGCGCGTGGCCGCCGCGTACAGCGCCCCGGCGACCCGGTCCCGGGTGAACGCTCCCTCGCCGAGAACGCCGTTGATCTGCACCGCGACCGCTCGGATGCCCTCGGGCGCGAGGGTGGTGTCCACACTGGTCACCAGGTTGCGCACCGCCGCCTTCTGGACACCGAGCGAAGCGGCCCGATGCCAGGGCTTGTCCGCTGCCGCGCTGCCGGTGACCAGCACGCGGGCGCCCTCGGACAGGAAGGGACGCGCCGCTTGCACGGCGGGCAGCAGCGCCCCGGCGCCCACGGTGAGGTCCTCGAGCAACTCGGCGACCGACAGCCGCAACGGATCGGCCTCGCGGAAGACGCTGGGATTGAAGTGCAGCACGTCGATGCGGCCGTGCCGCTCGCCCATCCCCGCGACGACTCGGGCCACGTCGGCGGGATCGCGCAGATCCACGCCGACGCCCTCCGCGTCGAAGCCCTGCTCGCGCAATTGTTCGGCCAGAGGCTCGGCCTCTTCGGACAACCGGCAGGCCAGCACGGCGGTGAAGCCGTCGGCGGCGAACAGGCGGGCGACCGACAGCCCGACGCCGGGACCGGCGCCGAGCACGAGGAGTACGGGACCGGTCATGCTTTCCCGCCTCGGGTCTCGTGCGTCCCGATCATTCGACGACGGCCTTGATCCGGTTGAGGGTCTCGCGCATTCCCTCGACGTTCGTCTTGCCGCGCGCCCACCCGGCCAGCAACCAATACAGCCGCAGCACCGGATTGCTGTGCAGCTGAAACGACTCGGTGACCTCGGTGCCGCCGTCCACCGGGCGGAAAACATAGCGCCACGTGTTGATCGGCATGCCCTGTGGTCCGAGCACGGTGAAGGCGAACTCGCGACCCGGCTCGCACGCGACGATGCGGCACACCGTCGCGTATTTCAGTCCCCAGCCGTTGCGGTTGACATGGCCGCGGAACTTCACGCCGACCGCGGGCCCGGTCGCGCCGCCGAGCCACTCGGCGGCGAACGTCTCCGGACTGAATCGCCCGGTGTTCTCGATGTCGCTGACCAGTTCCCAGATCTTGTCGGCCGGGGCGGCCATCCGGACCGTGACGCTGTCGTGCATGCGCCGAACGCTAGCAGGCGGTCCGGACGCCACCCCCGGCTCCGACCGGGCCGCGGCCAAGCGGGCCGCCCAGCCGTCCACGTCCGCCAGCCGCTGGCCCGGCCGCAGTACCCAGCAGGCGGCGAGCAGATCATGACCGAAGTGCGCCAGGGCCGTGTGCTCCGGCCAGTATTCGCGGGTCCACTCCGGGTCGTCGGTCGCCGAGTCGATGCCGCTGCGCACCACGCCGACCAACTCGAACTGCAGATGCTGGACCAGCACCCACGCTTCGGCGTCCATCGGCTTACGGCGCAGCCGGTCGAGCAGGGCGCGCGCGGTGGTGCGCACCCGGTCTTCCAGCCGGCGAAAGGTGCGCCGGTGCCCGCGGGGTGCGACGCCGTGCAGCGCGAGCACGGCGACGGCGACACCGAGCAGAGACGGTGAACCGCCTGTTCGTCGACGGCGCCGACGGGCCCGCGCTGGCCATCGCCGCCGAACTGGGGGACGCGGTGCGTCTCGGCGCGCCGGTGACACGTATCCGCAGGCAGGCGGATGGCGTTGTGGTGAGTGCCGACTCCGGTGACGTGCACGCCGAGCACGTGATCGTGGCGGTGCCGCCCACCCTCGCCGGACGTATCACCTACGATCCGCCGCTGCCCGCCGCGCGCGACCAATTGACCCAGCGCATGCCGATGGGCTCGGTGCTGAAAGCGTTCGCCGTCTACGAGCGGCCGTTCTGGCGGGACGACCTGCTCACCGGCCAATCGCTGAACCTGCACGATCCGGTGCCGGTCACCTTCGACGCGACCCGGCCCGGCGGTCCGGGCGTACTCGGCGCGCTGGTGCCCGGCCGGGCAGCTCAGCGGCTGGCCGCCCTGCCCCCGGCCGAGCGACGCGCCATGATCATCGGTTCGCTCGTCCGTGCCTTCGGGCACGCCGCCCGCGAGCCGATCGAGTGGCACGAGAAGGTCTGGGCGGACGATCCGTACACGCGCGGCGGCTACGGGGCCTTCTTCCCCCCGGGCGTCCTGACCACCGCGGGCTCCGCGCTGCGCGTCCCTGTCGGTGCGATCCACTGGGCCGGAAGCGAAACCGCGACGGAGTGGTCGGGCTACATCGAGGGAGCGATCCGCTCGGGCGAGCGCGCGGCCGCCGAAGTGCTCGCGGCGGATCGCTCCACGGCCACGGCGTGATTGCCACGGTGTTGCTGGAACGCTGGCTCTGGCCCAGCCGAGGGATCACAATGGAGAGGTGTTCCAGCGGATCGTGGTGGGTTACGACGATTCACCGGGCGCCAGGGCCGCCTTGACGATGGCGCTCGAGTTGGCGACGGTGCACCACGCCACGCTCACGGTCGTCGCGGTCGAGGAGTACCTGCCGCACTACGGACCGGTGGTCGGCGAGATCGAGGACGAACGCTCGATCGGCGAGTTGACCTGCCGCCGCTGGCTCACCACGGCCGCCGAGACCGCCGAACGGCACGGCATAGCGGTGCGGGCCGAGGTGCGCGCGGGTCAGGCCGCGCGCGAACTGGCCACGGCCGCCGCCGATCACGATGCCGACCTGCTGGTGCTTGGGCGCACCGGGCACTCGGGCATCTGGGGGCGGTTCATGGGCAGCACCGCGGAGAAGGCCGCCCGGCACGTCGGTTGCTCGGTTCTCGTCGCGCACGACGGCGCCGGAGAGGCCGAGCGCCGATGAGTGCGGCGGCGTGGTGACCGGCGGTGGCGCCGCCGCGGACGGTCGGGTAGAAGATCTGCGTGGCGGGTGAACTGACCGAGGAACCGACCGGCATCGCCGATCGCGCGCGTGGCCGCGCTCGCCGGTGGGAATTCTGGCGTACCCACGGCCCGGTATCGGTCGTCGTCGCCTTCGGCGGGGCGCTCGGCGCGCTCGCCCGCTACGGCCTGGCGCAGGGGTTGCCCGCTCGCCCCGGGCATTTCCCGCTGGCCACCTTCGTCACGAATGTCGCGGGATGTTTCGCGATCGGAGTGCTCATGGTCGCGGTAACCGAGATCTGGGCTGCTCATCGGTTGCTGCGTCCCTTTCTCGGAGTGGGTGTGCTGGGCGGGTTCACCACCTTCTCCACCTACGTCAACGAGATCCGCGCCCTACTGCGGCCCGGCACGATCGTCGTCGCGGCCGGTTATCTGGCGGGCACGCTGATCTGCGCCCTGTCGGCGACCCTCGCCGCCATGTGGCTCACCAGGGCGGGATACGAACGCCTGCGACGCGCGCGAAAGGCGGCTCGATGACGGTGTTGCTGGTCCTGGTGGGCGGCGCGATCGGCGCACCGCTGCGGTATCTCATCGATCGCGTGGTGCAGGATCGCCGCGACAGCCTGTTCCCGTGGGGCACCTTCATGGTCAACCTGCTCGGGTGTCTCGTCCTCGGCGCCCTCAGCGGAGCGGGATCGGCGCTGTCCTCGCCGCTTTTCCTGCTGCTCGGCACCGGGTTCTGCGGAGCGCTGACCACGTACAGCACGTTCAGCTACGAAACCGTGCGCCTGGCCGAGCGGGCCGCGTATTTCTACGCGGCGATGAACGTGGTCGTCAGTGTCTCCGCGGGGTTGATCGCCACCGTGTCGACTTATGCGTTGGTGCACGCCCTGTTCGGGTGAGGCGTTCCGTCGATTACCTCTGCGACGTGATCCAGCTCACTCGGCTGCCCTGTCGCGCGCCCCTGGTGGTGGGTTAAGCTGACGGAACAGATGCAGATATGCGCATACATCAGGTGTGGGAAGGGCTGGGTCGATGGGACACGAACACGGTCACGCGCATGGGCACGCGCTCTCCGGTCAGGCCGATCGCCGGTGGCTGACCATCGCGCTCGCCCTCATCGTCGGCTTCATGTCGGTCGAGGTCGTGATCGGTCTGCTGGCCAACTCGCTGGCCCTGCTGTCCGACGCGGCGCACATGCTCACCGACGCCGCGTCCATTGTCCTCGCGCTCGTCGCGATCCGGCTCGCGGCGCGTCCGGCGAACGGCAAGTACACCTATGGCTACAAACGCGCCGAGATCCTGTCGGCGCAGGCCAACGGCGTCACGCTGCTCGTGCTGGCGGGCTGGCTCACCTACGAGGCCGTGCGCCGCCTGCTGGAGCCGCCCGAGGTGACCGGCGGGCTCGTGCTGGCGACCGCGCTGGCCGGTGTGGTGGTCAACATCGCGGCCACCTGGGCGATCAGCAAGGCCGATCGCGCCAGCCTCAACGTGGAAGGCGCCTTCCAGCATGTGCTCAACGACCTGTACGGATTCATCGCCACCGCCGTGGCCGGCCTCGTCGTGCTGACCACCGGCTTCGCGAGGGCGGACGCCATCGCCACGCTCATCGTCGTCGCGCTGATGGTCAAGGCGGGGCTCGGGCTGGTACGCGAGTCCGGCCGGATCTTCCTGGAGGCCGCTCCCGCGGGCGTCGATCCGGACGCGTTGGGGCGCGGGCTGGTGGGCATCGATGGCGTCGACGAGGTGCACGATCTGCACGTCTGGCAGATCACCTCCGGTGACATCGCGCTGTCGGCGCATGTGCTGGTCCGGCCAGGCGCCGACTGCCACGGCCTGCGCCAGCGGATCGAGCATCTGCTCGACCACGACTACGGCATCACCCACACCACGTTGCAGGTCGACCACTCCCATGCCGTCGCCTCCTCGCCCGTGGTGGACGCGCAGCGCCTGCTGCCGGTGCTGGAGGACCACTGCGACGACGCCCACGGCCCGGTGCACCGCGACCGTCCGTCGTCCGCGGCGAATGTCGTCTGACCCACCGACCGCCACGCGCACGAACGACGCGAACATCGGATGGCTCAGCGATTCAGGCGGGGGAACGGCCGTTCGGCCTCGATCAGGTAGGCCAGCTCCAGCAGGGTGCGCTCGTTGCCGCGGGTGGCGGCGAACTGTACGCCGATCGGCAGTCCGGCGTCGGTCAGGCCCGCCGGAACCGTGATCGCCGGCGTTCCCGTGATGTTGTTGATCGGCGTGAAACAGACGTAGGCGCGCAACCGCTCGATGAGTTCGTCGAACGGCACGGTCGGGCTGAGATAGCCGAGCTCCGGCGTGGTGTGACCGAGCGTGGGGAGCAGCACCGCGTCGTAGGGTCCGAGCGCCCGCTCGTAGGTGGCGGCCGCCGCGCGGAGCCGGTATAGCGTGAGCGGGGCGTGCAGTGCCCGGCGCAGGAACAGGGCGCGGAGACCCACGGTCAGGTCGTCCACGCGGCGCGCGTCGAACCGGCGGTCGAGGAACCGGCCCGTCGTGGTGATCGCGGCCGCGAGCAGGCCCCAATAGTGCAGGAAGGCGCTCTCGATCGCGGCGTCGAACGGCAGCGGCACCGGCTCGACCGAATGGCCGCCTGATTCGAGTGTGCGCGCGACATTTTCGACGGCCGCCCGGGTGGGCCCGGCGGCCAGCGGCCCCGCGAGATTGTCGAGCACCAGCGCTACCCGCATGCGCCGGGTCGGGGGGCCGTCGACGCGGCCGATCGGCTGGAGCGCGGGATTGCGCCAATACTGTTCGGCCGCAGCGGCGTACGCGGCCGTATCGCGCACCGTCCTGGTCAGCACACCTTCGCTGACGATGTCGACCGGCAGCGTGCGGGCCAGCCCGGACACCACGTGCCGCCCCCGCGTCGGCTTCAAGCCGACCAGCCCCGCGCACGCCGCCGGAATACGGATCGAACCGCCGCCGTCGTTGCCGTGCGCGATCGGGACGACACCCGCCGCCACCAGCGCGGCCGCCCCGCCCGACGAGCCGCCCACGGAATGGCCGGTGTGCCACGGGTTGCGCGTTGGCGCGAGATGCGGGGTCTCGCTGCTGGCGTTGAAGCCGAATTCGGGCATGGCGCTCTTTCCGAGCACGGTGAGGCCGGTGCTGAGGAACTGCCGGGTGTAGCCGCTGTGCGCGCGGGCGGGCCGCGCGTGGAACGCGGCCGTGCCCTGATTGGTCGGCATGCCCGCGACGTCCGTGTTGTCCTTGACGAAACTGGGCACGCCGTAGAAGGCGCCGGTCGGCTCGGCGGGCAGCAGCGGCTCCGCGTAGCTCCGGTAGGCGACGGCCGCCAACTGTTCCACCTGCTCGGCGCGCGCCACCGCGGCGGCGGCCAGTTCGCGCGGCGACACCGCACCGTCGCGCACCAGCGTGGCCAGGGCGACGGCGTCGTGATCACCGAGTGCGTCGTCGCCGAAGGCGTGGACGCGCGAGGGTAGCGGAAGATGAGCGTCGGCGGTCATGACCCGAATCTAATGTGTCCAGCAGGTATATCGTCCAGAACAGAAAGGACAGCAGGTGGCCGCGACATACCCGGATCCGGTGCCACCGAAGGGCCGAGTCGGCTCGCTGTTGTTCGCTTTGCCGCCCGCGGGCCGGCGGTGGAGCGTGGCGTTGCGTGCCGCGCTCGCGTTCGCCGCTCCCGCCACGATCATCACCGGTCTCGGCCATCCGGATGCGGCGGTGTTCGTCATGTTCGGCGCCTTCGCCGTGCTCTACGGCGAGGGGCGGCCGTTCCGGGTGCGCGGCCGGGTGGTCCTTGCCGCAGGCTCGGCACTGCTGGCCGCCTGCGGTGTCGGTGCGATGGTCGGCAGCCTGCTGGACATCGGGTTCGGGTCATCGCTGCTCATGGTCGTCGTGGTGTCGGCGATCGCGGTCGTGGCCGTGTTCGTCATCGACGCGCTGCGGCTCGGTCCGCCCGGCGCGCTGTTCTTCGCGCTCGTCTGCGCGGGCGCGATGAGAGCCGCGGAGGTCGGGACCCCTGTGCTGACATTGTTGTTCTGCACGGCCTGCGGTGTCGTCGCGTCGATCGTAGTCTCGATGGCCGGGGTGCTGCGGGATCGCCGCAAGCCCGAACGGGTGGCGGTCGGCGCGGCGGTCCGGGCGGTCGACGCCTATGTCGCGGCGCGGGAGGCGGGAACGCCCGCCATCGACCTGCGCCACCGGGCGGGAGCCGCGATGGCGGACGCGTGGGCCGCGGTCTACGACGCGGGCTTGCCCTCGGAGCCAGGGGAAGCCGAGCTGCTGGCGACCTTGCAGGAGGCGCGCCGCAACCTCGCCGGGCACGCCCCCGACGACGACACCGACGATCTGCTGGTAGATCCCTTGGTCTCGTTCGCCCGCCCGGGCATCGGTTTTCGGCTCGAGCGTTCCCTGTCGTTCTCCTCGCACGCGGCGATCAGCGCGATGCGCGTCGCCGTGGGGTGCCTGGGCGCGGGTGCGCTGAGCGCGCTGCTCGGTCTGGAGCGGCCGCACTGGGCGGTGCTCAGCGCCCTGATCGTGTTGCAGACCGGACCGGACCGAGTGCGCGGACAGGTGCGGGCCATCCACCGGTTCGTCGGCACCATCGCGGGCCTGGGCCTGTTCGCGCTCATCTACCAACTGGGGCCGACCGGTTACGCGCTGATCGCGCTGGTCGCCGCGCTGCAGTTCTGCATCGAACTGTTCGTGCCGCGCAATTACGCGCTGGCCGTCGTCTTCATCACTCCGGTCGCCCTGATCGCGGGCGGAGTCGCCACGACGGGCGGCCCGATCGGACCCGTGATCCGGGATCGGTTGTGGGAGACACTGGCGGCGACCCCGGCCTCGACGCCGCCCGCCGAACGGATCGTGGTGAGCAGACCGAGCATCGAGATGCTGCCGACGTCCACGCACAACTCCTCGCCGATCATCACCTCGGCCAGGTTCCGCGCCCGCCGCTCCGGCAGATTCCGGCGCAACCAGGTGGCCGCCGTCATCGCGTCCAGCCGATCGGCGCCCGCTGTGGCCCATGGCCGCGTGAGATCCACCCGTGCGGCCATCCGTTCCAGCCGCCACATCGCCTGGGCGAGCACGACGAGGACGAACGTCGGAAGCGGTGGGCGGGCTCCGGTGAATGGCCGCCGGACCACGCCCTCGACCAGCAGGTCGACTCCTTCCGGCGGTGGATAGGTCGCGGCGCCGTACTCTTCGGCCAGCGTGGCGAATCGCGTGTGCGCGCCCGAGATCCACTGCCCGCCGAGGTCGACGGCCCATCCGGCGCCGACCCGCACGGTCCGGGTGCGACCGCCGACGCGATCGCTCGCCTCCAGGACGACGACATCCCGGCCGGCCGCTCGCAACGCCCGCGCCGCGCACAGCCCGGCATATCCCGCACCGACGACAACGACGTCCGTACGGTCCATGGTGGCCTCCCGTCGCCGCACCGTAACTCGACAACCACTGTTGATCACCCGTCGCCGTTCCGCAACCGCTTGCCCGCGCATCGACCGGGCGCCGATGCTCCTGACTCCCCGCCGCCCGGCGCGGTCCGACTGCACGCGAGACCGACCCGGCGGTTCGGTGTCTCGACGGCTGCACATCTCGGGCGCGCCGCGGCGGGACGCGCCACTCGGCCGAAGCCGTAGGAACCGCGGTGTTCGTCGCATCGCCACCCGAACCCGCTGCGCCGGTTCGCCTACGGCGCGCCGCCGCCTAGCGAGTCAGCGTGGCGAGGGCGGCGATGGCGGCCTCTTGAAAGGTCGCCGTCAGCGTGCGCGGCCGCGCCGCGACACGTCCGCGCACCCATTGCCTGCAGTACTCCTGCGCCGGTCCGGCACAGATCGCATGGGCCATCGGATAGCCGCCGCCGCGCGGCTCCGCGGTTCCGAGCAGCTCCCGATACCGGCGTTCCAGCGCATCGAAGAAGACCCGATTGTGCTGGGCGAGTTCGGGTTCGGCGAAGCCGGCCACCTCGTCCGGCAAGGTGGCGAACAGGAACCGGGCCAGGTCGCGATGGTCTTCCACCCAGGCGAGATGGGCCGCGAGCATCGCGCGGATCGCTTGCTCGGCGCCGACACCCGGCGCGTCGAGGCACGCCAGCATCGTCCGCTGGTAGTCGAGCATCCCGGAGACATAGACCGCGGCGGCCAATTCGGCTTTCGAACCGAACGCGTGGAACATGCTGCCGCTGGACAAACCGAGCCGATCACGCACACCGGCCACCGTGAACGACGCATACCCCTTGGCCAGGAGCTGTTCCGTGGCTTCGGCCAGAATGCGCTCGCGGGTGCGCACGGCGGACTACTCGCCGAACTCGGCATCGATGCCGGAACGGACCGCGGCGAGCACCTGCGCGCGCACACGCAGCTTCGTACCCGTGTGCGCCGCGAAGTCGATTCCGGTCAACCGGTGCGCTTCGGCCGTCGCGCGCGTGCGCAGGTCGTCGGCATCGGTGGTGAGCACGTCGAGAAAGCCCAGTTCTCTGGCCTCTTCGGGCGCGACCAGGATCCCGGTGTTCGCCGCCCGGTCGAAGCCCGGCGCGGTGAGCCGGTGCCGCGCCAACTCCACACCGTAGTGCGGAATGGTCAGCCCGATCGCGACCTCGTTGAGACCCAGCTTGAAATCCCCCGCTACGCCGAACCGTACGTCCGTGGCCAGCAACGCGAACGCGCCTTGGGCGATGGCGTGCCCAGGGCATGCCGCCACGACGGGATACGGGAACCCGAGCAGCCGGTGCACCAGGTTGCCGCCGGCACGCAAGGTGCGGCGGATGTCGTCGGCGGATCGGGAGAACGTCGCCAGGTCGTAGCCGGCGGAGAACACGCGCGCGCGGCCGGTCAACAGGACGACCGCCCGGTCCGCCTCGGCCCGGTCCAGGGCGGCGGCGATGGCGCCGAGCATGTTCTCGGACATCACATTCGCCTTACCGTCGTCCAGCGTGATCGTGGCGACGCCGCCGTCCAGCCGGTAGGTGACGAGTTCGGTCATGGCAGCCTCCTCTAGAGCATGACTCTAGAGTATCACTCTAGGAGCCGCTGGCTAACCGCGAGCTGCGGGGTCGGACGACCGGACCCGGACAAGGTGGCGTTGTGGCAACGACGCGAAACAGCGGCCCATGATCGCCCGATACAGGGAACAGACGATGCTGCCGAAAAAGCCTGGTGCCTCCGGGCTTCGGACTAGCCTCGGGACAGGCTCAGGTGAAGGAAGCGACATGACCGCAGCAACCGTCATCCGCCCGCTGGCGCCGAGCGAGGCGATCTTCGCCAACAGCGAAGTCCTCGTCGGCTACTCGATTCGGGTGGCGGGTCGGTTGGATATCGCCGCGCTGTCGGCGGCGTTCGAAGCCGTGGTCCGCTCTCGTCCGATCCTCAGCGCCCGCCTCGAGGCGGACGGCCGCGGCGGCCACCTGCTGCTCGAATCGCCCGGCGCCACACCGGAGCTGACGGTCGCCGCGGGCGATCCCGAGCGGCTGCTCACCGGAGCCAGGCTGGACCAGCGCAAAGCGCTCTCCTCGCTGTGTGTGGTCCGGGACGGCGATACCGCCGGAATCACGTTGGTGACCCACCACAGCGTCGCGGATGCCTACCATTCGCTGGCCGTGTTCGGCGAGCTGTGGTCCTGCTACACCGACCGCACCGAGAGGCGATCCGCCGAACTGCCGCCGCACGGCTTCCCGCGCTCGGTGGAGGACCTGCTGCGCGAGCGCGGCGTGCGGAAGATCGACACACCGGTCATGCCGCATCGCCCGGTGGGCGTCGCTCGAAGCTACTCCGGCCCGGACGATCCCGACTACCTCGTCCCGCGCACCGCGCGCTGCAGACTGACCCGGCAGCAGACCGCCGCGCTGATCGAACTCGGGCACCGGGAGAACACCACGATCAACGGCCTCGCCTCCGCCGCGATCCTGCTCACCGAGGCCGAGCTGCGCGGATTGCCGCTGGCCGAGCTGGCCTACACCTACTCGGTCGACCTGCGCACCCGGGTGTCCCCGCCGATCGGGATGACCGAAGGCACCAATGTGCTCGGCTTCGCGAATTTCATCCCCGCGCTCCGGACCGGCACGACGCTGGTCGAACTGGCCCGCGGCATCAGCGACACGCTGCGCGCCGGACTGGACACCGGCATCGTGCAGCAGACCCCACTGCACATACCCGAGATCGCCGCCGGTCCCCCGCCGCGCGCACCGGGAATCGTGCTGGCCACCAATTGGGGACGCGTGTGCAGGCCCAGGGTGCCGGACGAGTTGCGGATCACCGACTTCCGCTCGATCATGCTCGGCAAGCCCGACAAGACCGGGCACCGGCTCCAGCAGCCGAGCGGCACCATCATCATCAGCACCTTCGACGACCGGCTGAGCATAGAGATCCACCATCCCGAGGAAACCACCGAGGAGCAGCGGGTTCGGGTACGACTGCTCACCACCCACCTGTCGGAGTTCAGCGCGGCGGGAGCCGCCTGAACCCGTCAAGCGCGCGCGGCCTGCTTGCGGGACAAGGTCTGCAACGGATCGGTGAGCACGTCGGTGAAGGCCAGTTCCGCGGCTCCGATCAAGGTCGCGTCGCCCCCGAGCGCGCTGGTGCGCAACCTGACCCGTTCGCGGACGGCTTGCAGGCCGTTCACCGCGACGCGGCTGCGCACCTGGGCCGCCGAGGCCAGATAGATCTCCCGCAGCACGCCACCGAACACCACCATCGACGGATTGAAGATGTTCACCAGATTGGCGACGCCGTAGCCGAGCCATTCACCGACCTGGTGCAGCGCGTCGCGGGCCACCGCGTCGCCGCGGGCGGCGGAGTCGACGATCGCGTCGACCGCCGCCTGCCCCGCCGGATCGGTCCGTCCCGCCGCCGCGATCAACCCGAGTTCACCCGTTTCGGCCTCGAGGCAGCCGCGGGAACCGCAGGCGCACGGCCGCCCGCCGGGATTCACGATCATGTGCCCGACTTCCCCGCCGTAACCGCCTTCCCCGCCGAGCAATTCGCCGTTCATGATGATGCCGCCGCCGATGCCGACATCACCGTGCAGGTAGATCAGGTTCGCCAAGCCTTCGCCCACACCGCGTTCGCGTTCGGCCAGCGCGCCGAGGTTGGCGTTGTTGCCGACCGCGACGCGGAGGCCGAGTGCCAGTTCCCGCGTCAGCTCGGCGCCGAACGCGACATCCACCCAGCCGAGATTCGGCCCGTACCGCACCACGCCGTCCGCCTCGCGGACCATGCCGCAGAACGCGACCCCGACGCCGACGCACCGAGCGTCCGGAGCGGCCGCCGCGATCATCTCCCGCGCCATCGCCGCGAGCGCGGCGATCACGTCGCCCGGGTCGAACGCGCCGCCCGGACGGGCGGTCGCGGTGCGCTCGAGCACCGACCCGCCCAGCCCGACGCGTGCGGCGGCGAGCCGGTCCGCGCCGACGTCCAGCGCGACGACGTAGACCCGCTCCGCCTGCGGGCGCACCACCAGCGACGGCCTGCCCGCCCGTCCGGTCTGGCCCGGCAATTCCTCGCTGACCAGGCCCGCCGCCGCCAGATCCGTGGTGAGGGCGAGAATCGTGCTGCGATTCAATCCCATTCGCTCGGCGAGCGTGGCACGCGACACCGCCCCGTCACGGTGGACGTGCCGCAGCAGCGCGGCGAGGTTGCGCGTGCGGATCTCATCGGGCGAAGGTGCTGCTCGCATTCACCGGGCTTTCGTCACAGGGCTGGGATTCATCGCCGCGGGAGCGCACGCTTACGGGAGAGGGCGTCCACTCCGGCCGCCAAGAGCAGCACAAATCCTGTCACAACGAATTTCGTGCCCGCGCTGTAGCCCATCAGCCCCATGCCGTTGTTGATCACGGCGACCACCGCGGCGCCGAGCACCGCGTCCAGCATCCGCCCGCGGCCGCCGAAGAGGCTGGTGCCGCCGATCACCGCCGCGCCGACCGCGGTGAGCAGCACGTCGCTGCCGCCGGTGTTCGGGTCGACGGAGTTGGCGCGCGAGGCCGCGATCAGTCCGCCCACCGCCGCCATCGTCGAACACAGCACGAAGGCGGTGATCTTCACTCGATCCACCGCGATGCCCGCGCGCCGGGCGGCCTCCGCGTTGCCGCCGACGGCGTAGACGTGCCGCCCGAACGCGGTGCGGTCCAGCACGAACGTCCACAGCAGCAACAGCGCGGCGATCATCGGCACCACGATGGGCATCCCCGTCAGCGAGTGCACCGCGGGATTGCGGCTGCGCTCGCCGTTGAGCACCAGCACCGCCGCGCCTGCCACGAGCGCCAGCAGCACGACTCGCACCACGACCACCCGCGCCGTCGTGCCGGTGAGCCCGAGTTTCGTGCGCGCCCGCCACTTCCGGTACTGCACGAGGGCGAAACCCGCGACCAGTGCCGCGTACAGCGCCCAGCCGAGCAAGGGCGGCACGTTCTTGTTCGCGATGGCGACGATCGTCTCGTCGTGGATGGAGATGTTGCGGCCGTTGTCCATGATCTTCAGCGCCACGCCCTGCAACGCGAGGAATGCCGCCAGCGTCACCACGAACGACGGGATCCCGATCTTCACCACGACCGTGCCGATCACCAGTCCGATCACCATCCCGGTGAGCAACGAGACCAGCACCGCCGAATACCACGGCCACCCTTCGTCGGTGAGCAGCACCGCGAGCACGGCGGCGCAGACCCCGCTGGTGAAGCCGGCCGACAGGTCGATCTCCCCCAGCAGCAGCACGAAGATCAACCCCATCGCGATCACCGCGATCCCCGCGCCCTGCGTGAACAGATTGGCGAAATTGGCCTCGGACATGAAGACCGGGCGCGCCGCCCAGAAGACGGCCGACAGGACGACGAGCGCGATCACCGAGGGCAACGCCCCCATGTCGCCGCCGCGCACGCGGCCGACGTAGTCGCTCATCAGGCCGGTCACCGGCGCCGCCACCGGTCGCCGCTCGGTGGTGGTCACCGCGGTCATCGGGTCGCTCCGCTCGCCTCGAGGCCGAGCGCGCCGCTACGGCCTGCCGTGATCAATTCGACGACCTGCGCGTGCGTCACGTCGGAGGTTCGTACCTGGGCGGCCATCCGGCCGAGATAGAGCGCGGCGATCCGGTCGGACACCGCGAAGACGTCGTTCATGTTGTGCGAGATCAGCACCACCGCCAGGCCCTGGTCGGCGAGCTTGCGGACCAGTTCGAGCACCTGCTGGGTCTGCGCGACGCCCAGCGCGGCCGTCGGCTCGTCCAGGATCACCACTTTGCTGTTCCACAGCACGGCTTTCGCGATGGCCACCGTCTGGCGCTGGCCGCCGGACAGGCTGGCGACCTGCTGCCGGACCGACTTGACGGTGCGCACCGACAGGCTCGCCAACGTCTTATCGGCCAGTTCCTCCATCGCGTATTCGTCGAGCACGAGACCGCTCTTGCGTTCCCGGCCGAGGAACATGTTCTGGACGATGTCGAGGTTGTCGCAGAGCGCGAGGTCCTGGTAGACGATTTCGATGCCGAGCGCCGCCGCGTCGCGCGGGCTGTGCACCTGCACCGGCGCGCCCTCGAAGAGGAACTCGCCCGCGTCGATCGAATGGGTACCGCCGATACATTTGACCAGCGTGGACTTGCCCGCGCCGTTGTCGCCGACAAGTGCGGTCACTTCGCCGGGGAAGGCGCTGAAGGTGACCTGGTGCAGGACGTGGACCGGGCCGAAACTTTTCTCTACTCCGCGTAATTCGATGACCGGCAGTTCGGACATGGGTTGGCTCCTCCGAAGAATGGAGCCCCTTCCGCAATCCCCTCATCGAACCGCGGAAGGGGCGTGCGATATCAGATCCCGTTGTCCGCGCAGAGTTTCGCGAACTCGCCGGTGCACAACTCGGTCTTGGTGACATAGCCGTCGGCCACCACGTCCTTGACAGTGCGCGGGTAGACAACCTTCGGTTCCAGCAGCACCGACGGCACGTCGGCGTTCGACTCCGGATCGCGCACGGTGCCGTTGGTCGTGCCCGGTTCCCCCTTCACCAGGCCCACCGCCAGTTTCGCGGTCGCGTCGGCCTCTTTCTGGATCGCCTTGTAGACGGTCATGCACTGGTCGCCCGCCAGCACATTCTGCAGTCCCTGCACCGTGGCGTCCTGCCCGCTGACCGGCACCTGACCGTTGAGCTTCTGCTTCTTCAGCACCGCGATCGCGGCGTTGGCCAATCCGTCGTTGGCCGCGACGACGCCTCCGATATCCGGCCTGCCGGTGAGCATCTGCTCGAAGATGGTGCCCGCTGTCGTGTTGTCCCACCCTGGGACAGCCTGATCGGGGCCCTTGACGTACTGGCCCGCGTCGAATCGTGGCTTCAGCACACCGTCGTAGCCGACCTTCAGCAGGGCGGCGTTGTTGTCGGTCGGTCCGCCGTTCAGGTACGCGACCACCGGGCGCACCGCGCTGCGATCGGTCAGGCACTGCGCTACTCCCTCACCGAGCAGGCTGCCGACCTTCACATTGTCGAAGGAGACGTAATACTGGGCGCCGCCGCCCAAGGTGAGCCGGTCGTAGTCGATCACGGTGACGCCCTGCGACTTCGCCTTCTGGATCACCGCTTTGCCGGTGCCGCTGTCCAGGTTGGTCATCACCAGTACCGAGACGCCGTTGGTGATCATCTGGTCGGCGATGGTCTGGAAGGCGTTCTTGTCGCCCTGGGCGTTCTGGATATCGGCCTTGACGCCCGCGGCTTCGAACGCCTGCTGCAGGTACTTGCGGTCCGCCGTCTCCCAGCGGGCGGAGGTCTTACTGTCCGGAAGGATCACGCCGATCTGGGTTTTGCCGCCGGAGTCCCCGGAGTCGCCGCACGCGGTGAGCGTGGCGGCCAGGAGCGCGAACGACAGCGCGGCGGCGCTGAAGATGCCCTTACGCATAAGTGGGCCTTTCATCACCGGCCGGGACGATGCCCCGGCCGGTCGGAGTGGATCAAATGTTGTTCACAGCAACATATTGGACTGTGACGCAGTGCACAACAGCTAATTTGTTGTTCCGAATAACAATCTCGACACGCGCGCGTTCGCTCAGGTGGACGCCGCCGCGGCCGGATCGGCGAGGGATACAGGATGGCTCGTGAACAGGGATGTCGGCCGCCGCGCCACGAGGCGCCCGCGGACGCTTCGAGATCGCGCCCGCGCCGCGCGGAGGGTCGGACACGCGAAAGCGTTGGCCTACGCGCGAAACCGACCACCGAGGAACAGGCGCATGGCGGGGCTCCGGCACAGTACCCTTGGCGGTGAATCATGGCGCGGTAGCGACAGACTGGGATCCGGGAGGGGAACAGTGGATACGCTCAGGCTCGACCCGGCGGCGGTGGCCGCCTACACCGCGATCGCGGACGCGGTGTCCGAACAA
Source organism: Nocardia sp. NPDC004260 (assembly GCF_053603155.1). Lineage (NCBI taxonomy): Bacteria > Bacillati > Actinomycetota > Actinomycetes > Mycobacteriales > Nocardiaceae > Nocardia > Nocardia sp. NPDC004260. The sequence goes on from NZ_JBSGEZ010000017.1 coordinate 69,711, forward strand.
TTGGCGTCGGCGGCCACGGTCGCCTCCGGCGCGGTGGACCCGGAACGGCTGGCCGCCGATCTCGGCGTCGTCGGCGCGGAATTCGCGGCGCGCTTCTCCGCGGCCGTGTCCGAACACGCCGAAGCGTTGTCGACGGCCGGACAGCTGGTCAGCGCATACGGCCGGGTGCTGCGCGGTTACAGCGAGAACGCGCAGGATGTCGACGCCGCGACGGCGAGCGCGATCACGCGGTCCGGGGAGGCACCGGCATGAGAAGCCTGATGGGACTGCGCAAACGCGCCCACACCACCCAGCCCGCCGCCGAGACCACCAGGCCGGTGAGCACCGAACCGGGCGTCGATCCGCCGATCGTCGCCGCGCTGGTCAAGCCACTGCTGACGCTGCGCTCCGCACTCGGCACCGGTGTCGGCGTGCCGAGCGCCGCCGCGACCGGGGCGCTCTCGGCCGCCTCCACCCAGGCGGCCGACACCGAAGGCCCACACCGCGAAGGGCTGCACGCACTGGAATCGACCTGGACCTCCCAGGCCGCCGACAGCGCGGTGCCCGCGATGCGCACCACGCAGACCCAGATCGGCGACATCTCCGACCGAGGTCCGGCCTACCTGTCCGTTCTCGCCGACGCGCACGCCACCTCCGGGCGCGCGGCGCGGCGCGTCGACCAGATCATCGCCGACTTCCGGCGCGACGCGCGGGAGATCCTGGACAACGCGACCTCCGCACCGGAGACCGACGCCGTCATCACCCGCGCCACCCAGGCGCTGCGCGACGCGCTCACCACCGTGACGGCCGCACGCACCGAAATGGACGACCACACCAGGAAACTCGACGACATGGGACCGCTCACGGTCACCACGCCGTCCGGCGTCAGCCAGGGTCAAGCCGTCTATCCCGGTAGCACCGGGCAAGTCGTACCCGGCACCACGACACCCGCTACCACACAGCCCATGGACCCGGCCATGGTCGCGCAACTGCAATTGCAGCAGCAGCTCATCTCCGCGGGGGTGGACCTCGGCACCACGGCCATCAACGCGGGCGTCGACATCGGAACGCACATCATCGACAAGATCGCCGAAGTCGGCATCCACGGCATCGACACCGTCGCCGCGGCCGCGGCCGCGGACAAGGCGATCCCGGAACTGATCCACCCGGGCTCCACCACCAACTCCGGCACGACCGGCGACGACTCGAAGAATTCCTCGAAGTTGTTCGACTTCGGCGGATCGCCGGAGCACAAGTCGTCGACCAGCGGCCCGGGTTCGCTGATCCCGCCCGGCAATTCGTCGCCCGCCGCGCGAGCGGATGCGCCGAAGCCGGAGAGCAGGCCCGCGCCCGCGGTCGCGCCGCCCGCCGTCGACTCCGCGCCGCCAGCGCCCGCGAGCAGCCCGGACCATCCCGCTCATCCCGGCCCGACCGGCGGCATGGTGGTACCGCCCGCTCCGCCGCCGGGCGGCGAAGACCAGGAGCACAAGCCGCGCGACGGACAACTCGGCGTGACCATCCCGTCCGCCGTGACAGCGGTCGTACCGGTGCTGGGCGAATTCGACGATGACGCCCCCTGACCGGGAGCATCCCAGTCAGGGCGCGAGCCAGGCCAATCCGTTCGACACGGGTCTGCCGATGCTGCGCATTCCGGCAGGCAAGCCGTCCAAACGACGTCGTTCGCCGGGTCGGCGCAAGCAGGTTCGTCGTCGCGAGCCGCAGTACGACGCGCCGGAGCCACCGCGCCCGCCGGAGCGGCAAGACACCCGGCCGCGCCTCGGCGAGTGGGAGCAATGGCTCGAACCCGCGCCCGCCGACGTGCGACCGCCGCGACCCGTTGCCCCGCAGCAGCGCAGCGCACCCGCCGAGCCGGTGCGGGCCGAGCCCGAGGACGGCCACGTCCCGGCGCCCGCCATCGTCAACCGATCCGGCATCCATCCCGGCACCCCGGTGCGCCATCCGCGGCGCACCGAACAGCAACGCGGCAACCGCTCGCTGACCGTCTTGATCGTGCTCGCCATCGTGATCGCCACCGTCTCGATCGGCCTGGCCATGATCTACGGCTCCGAGGCGAATTCGCGCACAGCGGCGGCGACGTCACCGCCGCGCGCGGCCGGACCCGCGCCGACCACCTCGACGTCCACCTCACGGGTCAGGCCGCCGTGGGCCATCGCCACGCCGGGATGCGAGCAGAAACGCACCGCCGACGTCGTCTCCGGCACCGATCCGGGCGGCACCGGCAACGGCCCCGACGCCATCTTCGCCTTCGAGTACGCCTACTACGCCGAACGATCCGGGTATCGGGCTCGCGCGGTGGTCGCCCCCGACGCGGCGGTATCGCCCGCCGATCAGATCCAGCGCGGCATCAATCAGGTACCCGCGGGCACCCGATACTGCGTGCAGATTTCCCGGGCCGGGGACGGCCCCGACGGCCAGGCACGGTGGGAAGTCCGCTTGACGCAGCAGTTCCCCGGCGAGGAGGCGAACACCTTCACGCAGTTCATCACGACCCGTACCGGCACGGATCAAACGCTGATCACCGGAATCACGGCAGGCTGACGCTTCCGTTCGGCCACGACCGGGAACGGCACCGCCCCAGCTCCGCTCAGTGCGGCGTCAGTTTGACGACGGGAATCACCCGGTCGGTCTTGTCCTGGTATTCGGCGAAGCCGGGCATCACCTCGACCATCGCGGCGTAGAGACGGTCGCGCTCCGCGCCTTCGGTGACCGGAGTCGCGGTCGCCGCCAGGGTCTCGGTGCCGATCTCGAGCGTGACCTCCGGGTTCGCCCGCACGTTGTGGAACCAGTCGGGATTGGTCGGAGCGCCCGCTTTGGAGGCGATCACCACGATGTCGTCGCCGTCGCGAACGAACGCGAGCGGATTGGTGCGCGGGCGACCCGACTTCGCGCCGGTGCTGGTCAGCAACAGCAATTCGCGACCGGCGAAGGGGCCGCCGACCTTGCCCTGGTTGGCGCGAAATTCCTCGATGATCTGGGTGTTCCAGTCGCCTGCCATGGCTTGTCTCTCCTGGGATTCGGGTGCGCCGGTACGTCCGCGAGCCTACCCAGATCTGCCCGCCGTGGCCGGACTAACGTCCGCCCAACAGCGGTAGAGGGCACGATGGCGGGGTGCGGGTGCTTGTTGTCGAGGACGAGAGATTGCTGGCCGACGCGATCGCCGACGGGTTGCGCAGGCATGCCATGGCGGTCGACGTGGTGTACGACGGCGCCGCGGCGCTGGAACGCACCGGCGTGCACGACTATGACGTGGTGGTACTCGACCGGGATCTGCCCGGCGTCTCCGGTGACGAGGTGTGCGGCACGCTGGTCGAGTCCGGCGGCTCCGCCCGGATCCTGATGCTGACGGCGGCGAGCGCGGTGGCGGAACGGGTAACCGGTCTGGGGCTGGGCGCCGACGACTATCTGACCAAGCCGTTCGCCTTCGCCGAGCTGGTCGCCCGGATCCAAGCGCTCGGGCGGCGAGCCCGCAGCGCCGCTCCCCCGGTACTGGAGCGGTCCGGCATCCGGCTCGACCAGCACCGGTTCGCCGTCACCAGGAACGGTGAACCGCTGACCCTTTCGCGCAAAGAATTCGCGGTGCTGGCCGAACTGCTGCGCGCGGACGGCGGCGTCGTCTCGGCCGAGCAGCTGCTGGAGAAGGCATGGGACGAGCACATCGACCCGTTCACCGGCGTGGTGCGGTACACGATCATGAACGTGCGGCGGAAGCTGGGCGACCCGCGGCTGATCGAGACCGAGCCCGGCGTGGGATACCGGATCCGATGAGCGGGCGCACGATCCGGCTGCGGCTCACGCTGCTGTACGCGACGGCGTTCTTCCTGGCCGGCGCGGTACTGATCGCGTTGATGTACTTCTATCTGAATCAGTCGCTGGAGCGACGGCCCGGCGGCGGTGCGCAGCAAGTGGTGCGGGAGTATCTCCTCGAGCGGGCGGAGCGCAACCGTGCTCCGGTGTCCGCGGAACTGTTCAAGGCGCTCGGCGAGCAAGCCCAGCGGAATCGGCGGGATACTTTGCGCGCCATGCTGGTGTGGTCGCTGGTATCCCTGGGCGCGGTGGGGATCGCCGCGGGTGGATTCGGCTGGCTGCTGGCCGGACGCGCCCTGCACCCCTTGCAGCGGATCACCGCGACCGCGCGGCGCGTGGCCGACACCAGCCTGCACGAGCGCATCGCCCTCGACGGTCCGCAGGACGAGATCAAGGATCTGGCCGACACCTTCGACGCGATGCTGGAGCGCCTGGACCGGGCCTTCGACGGACAGCGCCGATTCGTGGCGAACGCCTCTCACGAACTGCGCACACCGCTGACCATCAACCGGACCCTGATCGAGGTGGCGTTGGAAGACCCCGAGGTTCCCGACTCCACCCGCAGGCTCGGCGCCACGCTCCTCGAGGTCAACCGCCGTCACGAACGGCTCATCGACGGCCTCCTGGTGCTGGCCACCAGTGAACAGCGGCTGACCGAACACCGCCGCGCCGACCTCGCCGACCTCGCCGCCGACGCGGTAGGAACCAGGGCAGAGCGGCCAGGGGCCGAGATAACCGCCGATCTCGAAGCCGCGCCCGTGCAGGGAGACCCGCTCTTGCTGGAACGCCTCGTCCACAATCTGCTCGACAACGCCGTGCGCTACAACCTGCCCGAGAACGGCTGGGTGAGCATCCGGACCAGGTCGGCAGGCGAGCGCGCGGTGCTCACCGTGACGAACAGCGGTCCCCCGGTGCCCGCATTCGAAGTCGACAGTCTCTTCGAACCGTTCCGCAGACTCGCCACCGCCGAACGCTCGGCCGATTCCGCTACCCGCGGCGCCGGGCTCGGCTTGTCGATCGTGCGCTCGGTCGCACAGGCCCACGGCGGCGCCGTTCACGCGACGGCCCGCCCGGAGGGCGGTCTGGCGGTCACCGTCGACCTCCCACGCGCGCGGGCGTAGCGAGGTGCGGGCGAGTCCGACACCTCGCCCGCAGCGTGTTCAGTAGTTGTGGCAGGTGTCGGCGATGACGCGCAGCTTCTCGCGGTGCTGCTGCGCCTCCGGCGAGTTGCGGCGCTCCTCGAACCTAGCCTTGGCCTCCGGGTGCTTGTCCAGGAATTCCTTGGCGCGCTGCTTGCGCTGCTCGACCGGGAGACTCAGTAATTCCTGGAGTTTCGCCTTCCGGTCCGGGTGCGCGTCAAGCCGGGCGGCGGCGTCGGGGAACTGGGCATGGACGGCGGCATCGATCTGGGCGAAGCTGCACGTCGTCTCCAGCAGTCCGCCCGGCTGCGGCTGCGCGGAGGCGGTCGCCGGAACCAGCAGCGCGCCCGCGGCGAGCAGACCGCCCAGAGCGAAGGTGGCTCGCACGATTCTCGTCATGTCGGATAACCCTTTCGGTGGGGACGTGGGGCCACCACCTCGTGACCCGGCGTTCAGTCCACCAGAACGGGTGTTTGGACGGCGCTAGGTCTTGCCGACCCTCATCACCTACCGTGGGTGTCGCTGTCGTGTACGGATCGGCCGGCCCACTCCGCTGGAGGCGTCTTGCGCACCATCGCTCGTGTATTGCTCGTCCTCGTGGCGCTTGTCTGCGCCGCGGTGTCCACACCGACCGTGGCACTCGGCGCTCCGGAGACCGTGCGCCTCGACGACGTCACCGCGAGAAAGCTCGACGAATTGCTGTCGCTGCGCGCTCAGGCGCCCGCCTCGGCGAGCAAGGCGGAACTGATCGAGCTGCTGTCGCGCCGGTTCCTCGGCACGCCCTACGGCGCGAACATGCTCGTCGGATCGGCGACCCAGCCCGAACAGCTGGTCATCGACTTGCGCCGGGTGGACTGCTTCACCTTCCTCGACTACGTCGAGGCGCTCACCCGCTCCACCGACCGCGAGCAGTTCACGACGAACCTGATCCGTACGCGCTACGCGGGCGGCCGCGTGGACTTCCAGCAGCGCAAGCACTTCTTCACCGACTGGTCGAACGTCCCTGACGTCGCGGCCACCGACATCACGGCGAGGTTGAGCACCGCCGCGGTGACCGTCACCGAACACCTCAACGCGAAAGCCGACGGCGGCACCTATCTTCCGGGGCTGCCCGTGGTCGATCGCGCCATCACCTACATTCCCAGCGCCGCCGTCGGCCAGGACGTCGTGAGCGGGCTGCGCACCGGCGACTACATCGGCGCCTATGCCGGCCAACCGGGGCTGGACGTCACCCACGTCGGCATCTTCGTCATGACCGACGCCGGTCCGGTCTTCCGCAACGCGTCCTCGCTCGCGGGCAACGACAAGGTGGTGGACTCGCCCTTCGCCGAGTACGTGCGGTCGACACCGGGCATCGTCGTCCTCCGGGCGCGCTGACCCCACTCCTCCGTTACGAGTCAGGCGACGGGCACCGGCCGCCGGACCGCCGATTTCGGCGTCGCGGTGAGCGTCTTGTCCAAGTCGGTGCGCAGCGTGGTCGCCGAGTCGAGCAGGTAGTTCTGGCGCACCTTCCACGGATGACGGCCGCCTTGCCGGGGAAAGTCGCCGATGGAGCGCTGGACGTAACCGGAGGCCAGATCCAGCAGCGGGTGCTCCTCGAGCGTGCCCCGTGGCTCTGGCACCACGGAGGCGTAACCCTTGCGGTCCATGTGGTTGAGCACCTTGCAGACCAGCCGAGAGGTGAGGTCGGCGCGCAACGTCCACGACGCGTTGGTGTACCCGATGCACACGGCGAAGTTGGGGACGCCGGTGAGCATGGCTCCCTGCCAGACGAACTGCTCGGACAAGTCGACCCGCACGCCGTCGACACTGGGCGCGATGCCGCCGAAGGCGAGCAGTCGCAGCCCGGTCGCGGTGATCACGACGTCCGCCTGCAGCACCCGGCCGGACTTCAGCCGGATGCCCTCCGGCACGAAGCTGTCGATGTGATCGGTGACGACCTCGGCCTTGCCCTTCTTCATGGCTTTGAAGAAGTCCGCGTCCGGGACCGCGCATAGACGCTGGTCCCAGGGGTTGTAGCTGGGCGTGAAGTGCTCGGCGACGGCCTGTTCGTCCTTCAGGATGCGCGTGGTGAGGCCGGTGAGCAGCTTGCGCGCCGCCTCCGGCCGGCGACGGCAGTACTGGTAGAAGCCGATGCCGAACAGGATGTTCTTGGTTCGGATCAGGCGATGCGCAGGCCGCGGCGGCAGCAGCTCGCGGATCTTGTCGGCAACTTTGTCCCGCCCCGGGACGGCGCTGATCCAGGTCGGCGAGCGTTGCAGCATCGTCACCAGCTCCGCCCGCTCCGCCATCGCCGGGACCAGGGTGACCGCGGTCGCGCCGCTGCCGATCACGACGACGCGCTTACCGCGATAGTCGATGTCCTCGGGCCAGAACTGCGGGTGCACCACCTCGCCCGCGAACGACGCGATGCCGGGGAATTCCGGTGCGTGCGGCTGGTCGTAGTTGTAGTAGCCGGCGCAGGCGTAGAGGAAGCCGCAGGTCAGCGTGCGCGTCTCGGTGGAGCCGGTCGCGTCGCGCTGCTCGAGCGTCAGCGTCCAGCGCGCGGCGCCGCTGTCCCAATCGGCCGCGAGGACCTTGGTGCGGAGGCGGATGTGCCGGTCGATGCCGTTCTCGGTCGCGGTCTCGGTGATGTAGCGCAGGATCGACGGACCGTCCGCGATCGACTTGGCGTCCCGCCACGGCTTGAACGGGTAGCCGAGGGTGAACATGTCGGAGTCCGAGCGGATGCCCGGGTAGCGGAACAGGTCCCAGGTGCCGCCCAGCGTGTCGCGGGCCTCGAGGATGGCGTAGGTCTTGCCACGGCACTCGGTCTGCAATCGGTAGGCAGCGCCGATACCGGATAGTCCCGCGCCGACGATCACGACATCGAGGTGTTCCGGTGCTGCGTCGGTCTGCGTCATGTGTCCAGTGTGCGAGCCCGACGGGGTCGCTATCTTGACTTTGCGCGACAACTATTTGATCCTCGACGACATGTCGGTGATTCGGTCCGCAGGGCTGCGCGGTTTCCGCGCGACCGTGGCCGAACTCGGTGGCGACGCGGAGGCGCTGGCCACGGCGTGCGGTCTGCCGGTGGCCGCCTTGGACGCCGACGATCTGCTCGTGCCGGACGAGCGCGTCGCGGCCGTCCTGGAACTGGCCGCGCAGCAGCTGCGCTGCCCCGACCTGGGTCTGCGGATCTCCCAGCGGCAGGATCTGGACATGCTCGGCCCGCTGGCGCTGGCCATCCGGAATTCGCCGTCGCTGGCCGACGTGCTCGAGTGCACGGCGCGGTACCTGTTCCTGCACGCGCGGTCGCTGAGCCTGACGCTGGAACCGGACCCCTACGGGGATCGCGGCGTGATCGCGCTGCGCTACGGCGTGCGGCCGGGACTTCCCACCCCCGTCCAGGGCACCGACCTGGGCTTGGCGTTCGTGCATCGCACCATTCAGCGCTTGGTGGGCGACCGATACGGGTTGCGCTCGGTGGAGCTGCCCTATCGGCCCGAGGCCGCGGTCGCCGGTTACGAGGAATTCTTCGGCGCCCCGGTGCGGGTCGAGCGGCCCTTCGCGGCGCTACGTATGCCGCGCAGCCTGGCGGGCAGGCCGCTGACCGGCGGTGACGAGAACCTGCACCGGCTGGCGATGGCCTTCCTCGCGGAGCAGTCCGGTGACGCGGCGGCGGCGCTCGCCCCGCAGGTGCGCGCCGCCGTCCAGCAGCTGCTCGGTACGTCCGCGCCCGAGATAGGCGCGGTGGCACGGCTGCTCACCGTGCACCCGCGCACCTTGCAACGACGCCTCGCCGCCGAGCACACCTCGTTCGCCGCGATCCTGGACGAGGTCCGCCGGGACGCGGCCCGGCGTTATCTGACCACGACGGATATGCCGATGAGTCAGGTCGCCTCGCTGATCGGGCTGTCGGAACAAGCGACCTTCACCCGATGCGCCCGAAGATGGTGGGGCACAACGCCGACCACTCTGCGCCGCGTGGAATCCGACGGAAGAACACAGCAGCACAACACTTTCGGGTGACAGGCCGGCAACGGTCCGGTGTCCGATCCGCCCGTTTCGATAACGGTTGTCCCGGAAAGCCCTCAGCGCATTCCCTCCTCGCCGCGGTGTCTTTACCGTCGAAGACGGGGTAGGTGTGCACCGGAAGGGGGACTCCATGAACGCCTGGCTTTCGCGTGTCACGGACACGCTGACCCGCATCCCCGGCCTGACATCGCACCAGCGCACATTTCTCGCCGAGGCGCTGGCCGAACCGGGCCGATACCTGCTCGTCCACCGCGACCCGGTGGACCTGCCCGCCGCGCACGCCCATGCGTTGCTGGTTTGCGGGACAGGACTTTTCGCGTTGCGCTTCGCCGAGGGCGTCCCGGCCGAACTCGACGAGATCCGCCGCGATGTCGAGGCGCGGTTCGGCCGATTGCAGTTCGGGCGCGAGAAGCTGGTCCCCCATGACGTGCAGCTCGTCCTGCTTGTGCCGGCCGGAACCGGGGTGCGCGTGGACGGCCGGTTCGCCGTGGCCGGGCCGGGCGAGCTCGATCGGGTGATCCGCGCACGACAGCGGCACTTGCGACCCACCCGGGCACAGGCCATCGCGAACACCGTCGCCCACCAGTCGGCCCGCGAATACGACTTGCTGGAGTTCGAGGAAGCGGCGCAGGGCGCACCGGATCCCGCTCTGCTCGATCGGTCGGAGGTGCTCGCGCCGCAGCGGAATACGGCGTTGCAGAGGCCGTTCCAGCACTGGATGACCTTCCTGGATCCCGAACAGGAGATCCTGGTCGCGCGCAACTACACCGGTCCCGCCCGGCTGACCGGCCCTGCGGGGACCGGGAAGACCGTTGTGGCGCTGCATCGAATGGCCAGGCAGGCGCAGCGATCCACCGGCCGTCAGCTGTACACGACGTTCGTGAAGACGCTCGCGAACTGCCAGGAGACCTACTTCCGCAGGCTCGCCCCGGGAACCGAGAGCCGCGTCCAGTTCGCCGGTCTGCACGCCTGGGCCCTGGATTTCCTCGCACAGCGGATCGCCGCGCCGAAACTCGACCCGCACGGGGCCGACCGCGTATTCGGCCGCGTCTGGGAGCGGGCGAGGGCCGACTTCGAGGACATCGAGCCGTACGCGAGCTATTGGCGGGAGGAGATCGACCGGGTGATCAAGGGGCGTGAGATCGACGATCTGGACGTCTACCAGCGCGCGGACCGATACGGGCGCAACGGTATTCGCCTCGGCGACGACCGGCGCGCCGACGTGTGGCACAAGCTGTACGTGCCGTACGTCAGCGAGATGCGCGAGCGGGGCATTTCCGACTACAGCGACGTCATCGCCATCGCGCTGGCCGAGATCCGCAACGAACCGCTCCCGGAACCCTATGACGCGGTCGTCGTCGACGAGGTGCAGGACATCACGCTGGCCGGGCTGCGGCTGGCCCACGCCATCGCGGGCGGCAATGGGTCGAGTCCGCTGCTGCTGCTCGGCGACGGCCAGCAGCAGGTGTACGCCGGAGGCTGGCGCATGGCCGAGGCGGGCATCGATCTGCGCGGCCGTGGCGAGATCCTGCGGGTGAACTACCGCAACCGCCGCCGCGTCTGGGAGAACGCCGCGGGCATCGATGCGGTGAACGAGCTCGGCGATTTCGACGACGCGCCCGGCGTGCCGCTGCGCGATGCCGACGTCACCCTGCCCGACGGCGTGGTGCGGATCTGGCGCGGACCGGATCAGTACCTGGAGGCCGCGCTGGTCGACGGTATCCGCGGATGCGGAAAGCCGTTGTCGGATATCGCCGTACTCACCCGGACGCGGCACGAGGCCGGACGGCTCGCCGGGGCGCTGGAGGCCGTCGGCATCGCGACACTGCCCCTGGAAGACTACGACGGAACACCGCGGGCAGCGGTCAAGGTCGGCACGGTGCATCGCGCCAAGGGGCTCGATTTCGCGGCGGTCTTCCATCCGACCTGGCCCGCGGACGCGGACTCGCGCACCGGCGCGGGACGCGAACGAGCCGAACTCGCCGAACGGCAGAAGCTCGTCGCGATCACCAGGGCGCGGGATTACGCCTGGATCGGCATTCGAGACGACCGGCCGCAGACCCAGCGCGGCGGCGGGTAGCGCTCCACGACGATCCGACTCCCGGCTCGCAGTACCGCGTACGTGCGAGGATCGCGACCTTCGTTCACCCGAGGACCGGGGCGAATCCGAACGCGGTGACCAGATCCGGGTCGCCGAACGCGGTGACCCGGATGATCGAGTCCGTGGTCGTGGTGAGCACCGCGACGCCGAAAGCGCGGTAGACGCAACCCGATTGCCGGTGATAGGCGACCGCGGCGAGCTGCCCGTTCGCCGCGGCCGGGAACAGCAACCACGCGCCGGGAGCGCCGAGGACGTGCTCGGCCAGGTAGGCGACGCACGTCCGCTTACCTGAGAACCAGGTGGCCGACGGCGGCATCTCCAGCACCGCGTCCCGGTGCAGCAGGCGTTCGATGGCGGCCGGGTCGGCGCGCCGGAAGGCCGTCAGATACTCCTCGAGCAGCGCGCGCTGCCCCGGCTCGCTCGGCGGCACCGCCTGCTCTGCCGCCGCCGAGACCTCCGTCAACCGGGCTCGCGCGCGCTGCAACGTGCTCTTCACCGCCGCGGTGCTGGTATCGAGCACTCCGGCGACTTCGGCCGCGGGCATACCGAGCACGTCGCGCAACAACAGCACCGCGCGCTGCCTGCCGTTCAGGTGTTGCAGGCAGGCGATCAGCGCCAGGCGCAGGCTGTCGCGAGCCACCGCGACACCCGCCGGGTCCGCCGACTCCGGCGTCACCAGGGTGTCCGGCAGCGGCTCGAGCCACCGGACGCCCGCCGCGGCCACGGGCCGCGCCGACGGGTCCGTGCCCGCGGCGCCGAGTCCGGACGGCAGCACGCGCCGACCGTGGTGCTCGAGCGCGGTCAGGCACGCGTTCGTGGCGATCCGGTAGAGCCAGGTCCGCACCGAGGAGCGGCCCTCGAAGGCGCCGAACGAACGCCAAGCCCGCAAATAGGTCTCCTGCACCACGTCTTCGGCGTCGTGGATCGAGCCGAGCATGCGATAGCAGTGCGCGAGCAGTTCCCGGCGATACGGCTGAGTACGGCGAGTGAATTCGGCGTCTGGTAGCGCACTGGTCGAGGTCATCCGCGGGTCCTTTCCCGGTTCACGAAGCGTGAGCCGTCGCAGATATGGACCGGGTGGGACTCGGCCCGCACGCCGCCGTACTGGCCACCGCGAACGCGGACGGCCGCCCGCAGTCCTCGGTGATCTTCGTCGACCACGACGGCGACACCCTGCTGTTCAGCACGATCGAAGGACGCCTGAAGACCCGCAACATGCGGCGCGATCCGCGGGTGAGCCTGCTGGTGCTCAGCCGCTCCGACGGCCGCTACGCGGAGGTGCGCGGCCGATCGCGCGGATCGCGCCGGAGCGCGTCTACGTCTTCCCGCCCGCTTGAATCGTCACTGGGAAGCCGCGATTCGGCCGCTAGACTCTCCGAACGACTGGGAAGGGGGCCGCATGGACGCGGTTATCAAGGAGGTCGCCGAGGAGGGCAAGCGGCTGATCGACCGGGCTTGGCTCGGCGAGCTCAGCCGCGACCAGGCCGTGCACATGTTCGTCCAGGTCGGCGACGGCATGGTGCGCTACGAGACGGCGCTGACCATCATCGACGACGGTGTGCAACGGCTGGCCGCCAACGCCAGGCGGCTGCGGATCCTGCGCTGGTGCGCGGTACTGGAGTTCCCGGTGTTCGGCGCGTTCGCCGTACTGGCCGTTCTGGTCGGGGATTTCACCACCGCCGGACTCTCGGTGCTGTTCCTGCTGATCCTCCAGATCATCCACCGCACGATGCCGCCGCATCCGTTGGCGGTCCCCCGCCAACCCCGCGCTTAGCCGTGCGAGCTGTGCGGTTCCCGCCCGCGTCGCACCGTGGCGATTAGGGTTGCGTTTCATGGATCGCACGACCGACGCCTCCGGCGCACATCCGCACGAACCGCATGGCAACGGCTTCGCGTCCAAACTCAACTGGCTGCGCGCCGGTGTGCTCGGCGCGAACGACGGGATCGTGTCCACCGCGGGTCTGGTCGTCGGCGTCGCGGCGGCCACCACCGATACAGCGGCCCTGTTCACCGCGGGCATCGCGGGCCTGACGGCGGGCGCGATCTCCATGGCGGTGGGCGAATACGTCTCGGTCAGCACTCAGCGCGATTCCGAGCGGGCCCTGCTGGCGAAAGAGCGCAGGGAGCTGCGCGACGAGCCGGACTACGAGCTGATCGAGCTCACCGGGATCTACCAGGCAAAAGGGCTGACGCCCGAAACGGCGCGCAAGGTCGCCGAGGAACTCACCGCGCACGACGCCTTCACCGCGCACGCGGAGGCCGAACTCGGCCTGAATCCCACCGAGCTGACCAACCCCTGGCTGGCGGCGTTGTCCTCGGCGGTGGCCTTCACCCTCGGCGCGCTGCTGCCGTTGCTGGCCATCCTTCTCCCGCCGGTCGACGCGCGTATTCCGGTGACGTTCGCGGCCGTGCTCGCCGCGCTGGCGCTCACCGGGTCGGTCAGCGCCCGGTTGGGGGGAAGCGCCCGTGGCCGGGCGGTGGTCCGGGTGGTGCTCGGCGGCGCGCTGGCGATGGCCGTCACCTACGGCATCGGACAACTCGCCGGAATCGCCGGAGTCTGACGCGCACGCGAGAATTCGGGCGTTCCCTTCGCGAGAACACGACGATGCCGGGCGGAGGCCATCGGCCTTCGCCCGGCACCGGTCGAGCGGTGCGCGGTCAGCGCTTGAACGCGTGCCGCACCTTGTCCGCGGCGCGTTTCAGATTGCCGCGGGCCTGCTCCCGCCGCCCCTCGGCCTCCAGCCGGGAGTTGCCGGTCGCTCGGCCGACGAATTTCTTCACGCTGCCCCTGGTCGCTTGCACTTGATGCGCGAGGCGATCTTCGAACTTCATGCGGAATCCCTAGTAGTACCAGCGGCGGCCACCCACCGGACGGCCCACCGAACCAGCCACCAGCAGCACGAGCCCGATGATCAGCACGATGATGCCCGCGGTGGTGAGCAGCCCGATTCCGAGCAGCCAACCCAAGACCAGGAGGATGAGGCCGAGAATGATCATTGTCGTATTCCTTTTCTTCTCAATTATTTCGCGGTCACGGGTTTCGAGGTCGATACCGTGGCGCCGCGATCGGTGCGGGCAGTACCCGAACCGGGTGTGCGCAACCACCGCCGCCAAGCCGGCTCCTGCGAAGTGCGTTCGACCGGCGCGGTAGTGCCTGCGGCCAGATCGCGCCGCACCGCCGCCATCTCGCGACGGGACTGTGCGAGTTCACGACGCGCGGCCACGCCGCGGCGGGTGACCCGCCAGGCGCCGGTCAGGACGAGGGCTAGTCCGAACGCCCCGATCGCACCGAGCGTTACTCCGTAACCGAACAGTGCTCCGGTGGAACCGTGGAAGTGATAGTCGAATACCGCGAAATCGCTCGTCAGTTGCTGAGCGGGGCCGGTGTTGCCCACTACCGCGGCAACTCCGATGATCACGGCCGCGATCAAGGCGATGAGCCCGATGATGATGATCATGGCAATTCCTGTTGCGTCGAGTCGTTTGACAACCCGGCTATTCCCGGGGTCCCCACGATCAAACGGGACGGAAAGGAAAGTTTGAGCGAGCGCGATCGGTCAATGCGAATCACATGACGTACACGGTTACTCTGCACAACGTTACCCGCGAGTCCGCGTCCGCGATCGAATCGTCACTGCGCGGCGTCAACGGTATCGATTCCGTCGACATCGACGTGGCCTCGGAGCGCGCGCTCGTGAACTCGACCACGCTGACCTACGGTGAAGTCCTCGACGCGATCCGGCAGACCGGAGCCGCCGCCTCCTGATCGGCCCGCCGCGGGCACCGGCAGCCCTCGGCAGCCACCGTCCCCAGGACACGGTGCGGGATGATGGCCGAGTGACGGATGTGTTCGACTCCGACTTCGCCCGCAACCCGTGGCCCACGCTCGAGCGACTGCGCATCGAAGGGGGCGTTCACCGCGTTCGCACGCCCGACGGGCCACCGGCCTGGCTGGTGACGCGATACCGCGACGTACGGGCCGGGCTGCTGGATGAGCGGCTGTCCACCCGGGTCCGGTATGCCGAGGGAGACGACTACCGGGGCTTCTCGGTGCCGCCACCACTGGACGCGATGCTCAGTGCCGCCCCGGCCGACCACGCACGCCTGCGTAGTCTGGTGACCTCCGAGTTGTCGCCACGCCGATTGGCCGAGTGGACCGACCGCGCGCCCCGCTTGGTGGATTCGCTACTGCACGAGGATGATTCGGGCGAGACCGTCGATCTCGTCGAGCGTCTCGCCGTGCCGCTTCCCGGCGCCGTGCTGGGCGAACTACTCGGCCTCGACGACCACACTGCCGAACGCCTTCGCGGCTGGGCGAATTCGACGCTACTGCCGTCGGCCGCACCACCCCGCGCCCGCGACACCCTAGCCACCATGCTCGCGATCATCGCGGACGCCACCGCGCGGCCACCGCGCTCCGACACCGCGCTAGGGCGCTGGGTAGGCGCATACCGGGCCTGCGGGTCGCCGACCGGTGCTGAGCTGACCGGACTGCTGTTCTACCTGCTGTTCGTCTGGTACGAAGTGCTCGCCGATCTGATCGCGGGTTCGGTGCTCACCTTGCTCGGCCGTCCGGGCCTGCGGCAGACATGGTACGCCCTCGGCGACAAGCAATCAGCCGTGGACGAGCTGCTGCGGCACCTCTCCCCGCAGGTGCTGGCCGGACCGCGCTTCGCGACGACCGACCTGGTCATCGGCGACATGACGATCGCCGCGGGACAGACGGTACTGCTGTGTCTGGCATCGGCCAACCACGATCCCGAGATCTTCCCGCGCCCAGCGGAACCGGACCTCACCAGGGACCGCGCGGACCAGCTCGCGCTCGGCTACGGCATGCACGCCTGCTTGGGGAACGCGCTGGTACGCACCGTCACCGCGGCCGCTCTCGAGCACGTTCTCACCCGATGGCCGGATGCGGCGCTCGCGGTGGACGAACGAGAGATCGCCTGGCGCTCCGGTTTCCGCCATCGCGGACCACTGGCGCTACCGGTGCGGCTCCGATGAGATGGGGCGAGCGACGATGATCGCCCCACCTGCTACCGCTCTGGGATGCCGGGCCTCTCGTGGTCGGCGCCCCTTCGGGGGCGACCACACCGGCATGTGCCGGCGGAGCAGGGACGAGTATGATCTACGCCACAGACCCTGTCAACCACAGGAGACACGCTGACATGGGGGACGGCTTACACCCGTTTACGCGGGCTCTCAACACACTCATCAACGGAATGCACCCGCCCACGGGCAAAGATGGGCGGCCGCAGGAGATCACCCACCGGGCGCTCGCCGAAGACATCCACCGCACCACCGGAACGCGCCTGTCCGCCAACTACCTCTGGAAGCTGCGCACCGGGCAGGCGGTGAACCCGTCCTACGAGACGCTGGAGGTGTTGCGCGGCTACTTCGGGCTCGACAGCCTGGATCCGTTCACCGACCCGCGACTGGCGGCATCGCGCGGCAGCGAATTGGCATTGATCAACGCGCTCAAGGGAAATGCCGAACACGAGGTACTCGAACTGGTGCTGCGCGACGGGCTGCAACAGGGTACGGTCCGCGCTGAATCGGTGCTGGCGATGCTGGACATCCTGCGGCGCATCGAGAACGAGCACAACGGGTGAGCGATGCGGATCGCGGCTTGGAGCAAGGACGGAGGTGACCAGCCGGTGCTGGATCGTCGCTGGCTGCGCCGGGAGCTGCGCGCCATGGGACTGCCCGGCCGGTTCACCGTCGCCGAGCTGGCCGAGGCCGTCGCCGAGCGGCGCGCCCGTCCCCTGCGGCTGCGCCCGGAGAGCTTCCCGGTCACCGGCCTGACCGGCGGCCTGCTGGTCACCGACGCGATCGATTTCATCGCCTATCAGCGCAACACCTCCAAGATGCATCAGGATCACATCGTCTGTCACGAGCTCGGCCATCTGCTCGCCGGGCACCGCACCGTCGACGTGCGCGGCGCGGAAGCCGTGCGGCTGCTCGCGCCGAACATCGACCCCGCGGTCGTGCGGCGCATGCTCGGGCGCACCAGCTACGCGCAGCCACAGGAACGCGAGGCCGAACACATCGCGAATATGCTGATGACGCACCACATCACGCAGTGGACGGCACGGGAGGAGTGGGTCCTGCCCGATTCCGCGCCGGTCGCCGCGCGCCGACTGCTGGACGCGCTGGGGCCGGGGCAGGGCTGAGCATGTGGTTCGCGCTGGTGTACGGCGGCGTGGGCGTCTTCGCCTTCGCGGCGTTCCTGTGGCGAACCGGTCTGGCCCTGCGCAACCCGGGCAATCCCGCGCGCTGGGCGGTCGCGTTCGCCATCCTCGCGGCGGGCATCGGGTTCGAAGCGGCTGTGCCGCGCACCTATACCTGGATCGATGACGTCTCCGGCGTGCCCAACCTGGCGTCCCTGGTGGTGTACGGGGCCATCGCGGGCGCGGTGCTCGCCCAGGTGGTCTGGACCGGGTTCATGGTGGCGGAGCGGGAACCGGACGCGAGCGCGGCACGGCGGGTGCTCGTCCCGCCGATGCTCGTGCCCGTCGTGCTGGCGGCGCTGTTCACGACGGCGCCGGTGCACGACGAGAGTCATCCCACCGACTTCGACGACCACTACGCGAGAGTCCCGCTGGCGGTGGCGTTCCTCGGCGTCTACCTCACCGTCTACTCGGCGGCGCTGATCCGCATCATCGTGTTGTGCCGCCGGTGGATGGGCGAGGTCGATCGAATCTGGTTGCGCCGCGGCCTGCGGTTGCTCGCGCTCGGCAGCGCCGTCGCGCTCGGCTACAGCGTGGGCAAGGTGATCGCGATCGGCGCGGCGTGGTTCGGTATCGATCTGCGCCGCCTCAACACCGATATCGCGCCCGCGTTCGCGAGCCTGGGCGCCACCGTCATGCTGATCGGCTACCTGTGCCCCTCGTTGGCGCCGTGGCTGCTGCACACTACCGCCCGGCTGCGGGCGCTGCCGCGTCTGCGCCCGTTGTGGCTGGCCCTGCGCGAGGTGGACCCGGAACTGGCGCATTTGCCGGACCGGCGCGGCACGGCGGCACGAGATCGGGTGTACCGCAGGGTGATCGAGATACGGGACTGGCTGTTGCGGTTACGACCGCATCTGTCCGCCGAAGCGGTGGCGATCGCCGAGCGGTTGGCGACCGAACTGGAGATCCCGGATCGCAACAGAGCCGCCGCTATCGAGGCCGCCAGCATCGCCGCGGCGCTACGGGCGCACCGGCTCGGTCTGCCGCCCACCGGCGACGACCAGCCGTTCCGTGAACCGAGTCGACCCACACTGGCCGCCGAGTCGGCCTGGCTGGTCGAGGTCGCCGTCCAATTCGCTACGGGGCCGTTGGTTTCGGCGACCCTGGCCGAGCTGGAGAACACCGGCGATCCAGCGGCCCCGCGCTGAACTCAGTACGGACGGCTCGGCACGCGCGTCCGCCGGATCGGCACCACCGTCCACCAGGTGACGCAGCGCCACACCCATTCCAGCGGGCCGTACTCGAACAACCGCAACCACACGGCACTGCACACCGCTTGCACCGCGATGATCCCGACCGCCAACCCGAGCACCGCCGCGTAGCTGCCGAAGCCGGACAGGCCGAGACGCGGTGCCGCGAGCAGGATCAGCGCGGTGGCGCCGACGTAGTTGGTCAAAGCCAGGCGACCCAGCGGCCGCAACACCTCCGCCAGTACCTGGCCCGGCTCGATGCGCAGCAACAGCAGCAGCCCGGTGACATAGGCCAGAGCGCCCAGTAGACCCGCAATAGCCACGGCGGGAGTGGACCACAGTTCCAGATACGGTGTGCGGTATTCCCACCTGCCCGCCACTATCGCGGCGGGCAGGGCGAGGGCGAAGACCGCAGCGATCTGCCAGCCCCGCTCATCGAGTGTGTCCACGATCCCGGCGCGCGCGGTGGCCAGGCCGAGCAGGAACAACCCCGGCGCGAGGGCCAGCCCGCCGCCGAGGGCCAGCGCTACGCCGAATGTTCCTACCAGTCCCGCCAGCAGCACCGCCCAGTTCGGCAGCGCCGAGGCGGGCAGCAGGATCGCCAGCCCGGCCAGCGCGTACGGCAGCAGCGCCTCACCCGGCTGGAACTGCTGATGGACCAGGCCGATCACCCCGAGCGCGAGCAAGCGGCGGATCAGGACCAGTCGCGGGCGCTCGCTCCGTTCCTCGGCACTGTCCAGCAGCAGTGCGAAGCCGATCCCGAACAGGAACGAGAAGATCGGGAAGAACCGTCCCTCGAACACCACCGACAGCGTGTGCCGGATCGGTAGCACCACGCCCGATTCGTCCGTCGCC
Source organism: Nocardia sp. NPDC004260 (assembly GCF_053603155.1). Classification (NCBI taxonomy): domain Bacteria; kingdom Bacillati; phylum Actinomycetota; class Actinomycetes; order Mycobacteriales; family Nocardiaceae; genus Nocardia; species Nocardia sp. NPDC004260. The sequence continues at coordinate 89,047 of NZ_JBSGEZ010000017.1, forward strand.
GCGATGTCGGTGATCCGCCAGATGTTCACCACCAGCATGCCGCACAGCGCGAAGCCACGAACCGCGTCGAGTTCCTCGATGCGTAGCGGACCCGCGTCGTGGTGCATGGATTCACGGTATCCAGCGGCGGCCCCGAAGCCGGTATCTCGCGCCGAGATGTCGCCCACATTGATTAACACACGAACTATTCATGCGCTAATTTAGCGGTAGACAAGGAGGACCGATGGAGACCGAGATCGAGGATCCGCTGCGCCTGGACCGGCAGGTGTGCTTCGCGCTGGCCGTGGCCAATCGCGCGGTGCTGGCCGTCTACCGTCCGCTGCTCGAACCGCTCGGGCTCACCCACCCGCAGTATCTGGTGATGCTGGCGCTCTGGGGCGAGGCGCCGATGTCGGTGAAAGCGATCGCCGAGGCCATCCAGCTCGACTCCCCCACACTGTCCCCGCTGCTCAAACGCCTCGAAGCCGCCGGGCTGATCAGTCGCGAACGCGACAGCCGAGACGAGCGCAACCTTGTGGTGAACCTCACCCCGGCCGGAGCCGAACTGCGCGCGAAGGCCGAGCGGATACCGCCCGCCGTCGTCCAACGCCTCGGCGTGACCCTGGCCGACCTCGAGCAGTTGCGCGATGTCCTCACCCGGGTGAACGAGGCGGCCCGCCGGTCGATGCTCGCCGAGCCCCACGCCCCGTCCTCGAACACAGGAGCCCGGTCATGACCCGACAGCAACGACGGCCAGGTCCGATCCAGTGGATCGGCTACGCCTTCGGCCGCCGCCTGCCCGATTCGATGCGTGAGTGGGTGCGCGACGACCTGACCGGTAGGTTCGCTGCCACCCGGCACGTGCTGCGCGGAATGGTGCCGTTTACACCCCTGTTCGCGGTGTTCCTGCTCTTCCCCGGCGAGCTGTGGCTACGCGGCGCGATGGTCCTGCTGGCGCTGCTGCTGGCCCTGTTCTACACGATCGCTTTCATGCCGATGAACCGTGCGCATCGGCTCGCGAAGCACGGCTTGCCCGCGGATCTGGAGAATCCGCAGCGCGCGCAGCGCCGAGCGCTGGAACGAGCCAGGTACGCGGCTCAGCACCCACACTGAGCGCACGGCTCGCGGCCACCGAAGGCGGGGTGTCTTCCGTCCGGCGGTCCCCGTGCTCGCACCGCTAGAACCGCACCAGTTCGGCGGTGCCCGCGTCGAGGCGCTCGTCTGCGCCGTCCGCTAAGGGCTGGCGGCGAGGCCGACGAAGGCGGCGAACACCGCCAGGTGGACGCCGCCCTGCAGCAGCGTCGCCCGCCCCGGAACGATCGTCAGCCCACCGACCACGACGGTCAGCGCCAGCAGCACCATCTGCGTCGCCCCCAAGCCGAGCACCAAGGGGCCCTCCAGCCAGATGCTGGCCACGGCGATCGCCGGAATGGTGAGGCCGATGCTCGCCATGGCCGAACCCAGCGCCAGATTGAGACCGATCTGCACCTGGTCGCGGCGCGCGGCCCGCACCGCGGCGATCGTCTCGGGCAGCAGCACCAGCAACGCGATCACCACGCCGACCGCCGATTGCGGCAGACCCGCCGACTGGACCGCCGATTCCACGGCGGGCGAGACCACCTTCGCCAGCCCCACCACGCAGACCAGGGCGACCAGCAGCAGACCGAGGCTGGTGACGGCGTCGCGCACGGTAGGTGGCTCGACACGCTCGTCGTCCTCGGCGACGACGCCGTCCGCCTCCACCGGCAGGAAGTCGTCCGGATGACGCACGGTCTGCACCATCACGAACAAGCCGTACAGCGCGAGCGAGGCCACCGCGGCGAAGGCCAGCTGCGCGGGCGAGAACTCCGGGCCGGGTTTGCTCGTGGTGAAGGTCGGCAACACGAGGCTGAGCGTGGCCAGCGTCGCGACGGTGGCCAGCGCCGCACCGGTGCCTTCGGCGTTGAACACCGCCACGCGCCTGCGCAACGCCCCCATCAGCAGGCAGAGACCGAGGATGCCGTTGCAGGTGATCATCGCCGCGGCGAAGACCGTGTCGCGGGCCAAGGTCGCGGTCTTGTCACCGCCCTGGGTCATCAGCGTGAGAATGAGCGCGACTTCGATCACGGTCACCGCGACGGCCAGCACCAGCGAGCCGAACGGCTCACCGACCCGGCGCGCCACCACCTCCGCGTGATGAACCGCCGAGAGCACCGCCCCGATCAACGCCACCACCACAACCGTCACCGCGACACCGGGCAGACTTCGGCCCCAGGTGACCGTGAGCGCGACAACGGCGAGCAATGGTACGAGCACGGTCCAACGGGCGATCAACAGACGGATCATGCCCACCATGGTTCCAGCAAATTGCTCGCATCCAGGTCAGGCGACCAATGCCCCCGCCCCGCCGCGGGTTCAGTCGTCCAGATCGATGCGCAGCGTGAGCAGGTCGGTGCCGACCAACCGGACGGCCGCGCTGTTTGCGCGCGGCAGGGCCGCCAACCGGGCACGCGGGTCGTCGTCGGGCAGCAGGTGGGCGGTGCCCGCGTGCCAGCGGCCGTGCAGCCGCAGCCGGACTCGATTGTTCGCCTTGATGTTTCGCACATACTGGGATCGCTCGCCGAACTCGGAGACCAGCCAGAACTCCCGGCCGATCTTCCGTCCGCCGATCGGAGTGATCCGCGGCTGCCCGCTCACCCGGCCGGTGGTCTCCAAAAGAGTCTGCCCGGGCAGCGTACTGAGGATCGGATTGCCCAGTCGGCGCTGGAACGTCGTCACCACACGATGCTGGATATCGCGCAAGTTCGGCATGCCGCGACCGTAACACCGGGCGCACCGGTCGGCAGGCTTCGCCGCGTGCGCGATTCGGGCCTTGACCAGGGCACAGCCCCGCACGCGGCGGACCGCGGCAGCCACAGGAACCGGGACGCAAACGCCCGCCCATCGCGTCGCGCAGTGTCGACCGTCCACGCCGCCGCACCGAGCTGGACAGGGCACGCGGTGAGCAACCACGCGAGTCGCCATGCGCCGCAACAGCGCAATGTGATGCGCGGCATAGATCTCCGGTCGGGCAATGCATCTCCTCCGCTGCCCCGGCCGGCATGCGTGCGTGAGTGCCGCGAGACGCACGCGCCGGTGCATCCGATCCGCCATAGCGTGTTCCGGCCGCGAAAAGCACCGCTTGAAACGTGTTTTCCCGTCGTCCTCCTGGCGAAGCGATCGCGCGTGGTCCGCGTTCCCATCCGCGACGGCATGTCGAGGCGATGTCGTTACCGAAGAACATCCGGCGAGGAATCGACCCCGCCCCGGTCGATAGGTGAGAATTTGGCGGTGCGCACCCAGTTCACTGCCGAGCTCATCGCGTTGACCAATGATCTGACGCTGATGTGCACGCTGGCCCACGACGCCGTCGAGCGTGTCACCGACGCGCTCGTCGACGCCGACCTCACCGCGACATACGAGGTCTTCGCGCTCGACGAGCAGTTGCAGAAGATGTACGGCGCATGCGAGGCGCGCACCGTGGTGTTACTGGCGCTACAGGCTCCGGTGGCCCGCGACCTGCGGCACGTGGTGACCGCGATCCAGATCGCCGGTGAGCTGTCTCGCATCGGCTGGCTCGCCAGCCGGGTCGCCGACAAGGTGTATCAGAGTCACCCCGGACATGCTGCCGAGCAACCCATCCTGGACATCCTCGCCGCGATGGGCAAGCTGGCGGCCGAGCGTACGGCTTTGGCCGGGCGAGCGGTCGCCGGCCGACATCCGCTGCCGGAGGAGGAGACGCCTGCGGACCACTCGATGGAAACGCTGCACCGGCAACTGCATTCCGCGCTGCGCGACCCCGCGTCCCAGCCATCCACCGAAGTCGCGATCGACAACGCACTCTTGGGACACCACTTGGAGCGCTGTGCCGATCACACCGCGCGCATCGAGCGGCTCATCCGTTTCCTCGACACCGGGGTACCCCCGACCGCCCAGCCCACCGACGACGAGTGAATCCGCGTCCTACAGTGGAGCCGTGCTGTTCGACCCTGCCGCGGGGGCACTGATCTCGGACGGTGGACTGGCCACCGAGCTGGAGGCGCGCGGCCACGACCTCTCCGACGCGTTGTGGTCGGCCCGCCTGCTCGTGGACGATCCCGCCGCGATCCGGTCCGGGCACGAAGCTTATTTCCGGGCGGGCGCCGACATCGCGACCACCGCCACCTACCAGGCTTCTTTCGAGGGCTTCGCCGCACGCGGGCTGACCAGAGCGCAGACGGTGGAGCTGTGGCGACGTGGCGTGGCGCTGGCCCGTGCCGCGTGCGACGCCGAGGCCGCTGATCGGCGCCGCTGGGTCGCCGCCTCGATCGGCCCCTACGGCGCCGCGCTGGCGGACGGATCGGAATACCGTGGCCGCTACGGGCGCACCGTAGCTGAACTGCGGGCCTGGCACCGACCGCGCATGGAGGTGCTCGCGGAGGCGGGCGCCGACCTGCTGGCCATGGAGACCGTTCCCGACGTCGACGAAGCCGAAGCGCTGGTCGACCTGGTGAACGACCTCGGCGTGCCCGCATGGCTGAGCTACACCGTCGACGGCGCGCGCACCAGAGCCGGGCAACCGCTCGCCGACGCCTTCGCGGTGGCCACGGGCTCAGACTCGATCGTCGCGATCGGCGTGAACTGCTGCGCGCCCGCCGATGTCGCCGCCGCGGTCGAACTCGCCGCCGGAACCGGCAAGCCCGTGGTCGCCTACCCGAACAGCGGTGAGGACTGGGATGCTGCGCGCCACCGTTGGACCGGCCCCACCCGGTTCACCGCAGGACAAGCCAGGGACTGGTTCGCCCGAGGCGCACGGATCATCGGCGGCTGCTGCCGGGTCGGCCCCGCGCAGATCACACGCCTGGCAACGGAGCTACGAGGAACCCCGCCCGGCACCGGTTCACCCAACGCGGAAGCACCGGGCTGATCACCGACGCGGCGGGTTCACGTCTCCTCGAGCATGGGGAAACGCCCCGAACCGAGCAGCCCCGCGATCGCGTCCATCTTCGCCTGCGGCGCGGCGTAGTCGGGGTGCGCGCGCAGCACCGACGCCGCGTCGTGCAGCCGGATCATCTGCCGTTCGGCCTCGGCCGCGGTGCGCCCGCCCGCGCTGACCGGATGGCGCGCGTACACCGGACGGCTCCGGTCGACCCGTCCCAGCGCCAGAGCTTTGTCCACGCGGCGCGAGCAGCGGCAGAACGCCGCCGGGTCGACCAGGCCACAGGTCGAGTTCAGGAAGTTCCCGAGCCGTTTCTTGGCGCGCTCCAACCGCTTTCGATAGGCGGTGGGGGTGATGTCTAGGATCCAGGCGGCCTCGGTGGAGTTCAGCTCGAACACGTCGCCGAGCACGAAGGCGATCCGTTCGTCCCGGGCCAGGCATTGCAACATGCCTTGACTACAGGTGAGCCGCACCTCGGCAGTGAGAAGCACCGCTTCCGGTCCGCGATAGTCCGCCTCCGACAGTCCGTCGGCCAGCCCGTCCCGGTAGGCGTCCAAGCTCAGTTCCGCGGCCTCCTGCGGGGTCTGCCGCCGCAGATTCAGCAGATGGTTGACGCCGATGCGGTAGGCCCAGGTGAGCAGCTTCGCCTCGCCGCGCCAGGTGTGCAGATGATCGAGGACGCGCACCATGATCTCCTGCGTCGCGTCCTCGGCCTCCGCGGGCCGCCAGACCATGCGCAGCGCCAGCCGGTACAGCGGATCCTGCAACAGGCGCACCACCTCGGCGACGGCGGCCCGGTTGCCCGCGACCGCGCGGGCGACCATGGCCTTCTCGTCCGCCGCCACTCGCTCGTGCTCCGTGCTCATCCGGCCATCATTCGGCCCGCGCGCGGTCGGCGCAAGCACTGCCGGATCACATCGCGGCCGAGATCACGCGCGAGCGGCGGCACCGACCAAGGCGTGCCGGTCGAGCCACTGCGCGACCGCCCGGCCGATCTCGTCCGGCCGATCCTCCGGCGCGTGGTGGCCCGCCGGAGGGATCGCGACGACCTCGGCGCTCGCGAAGGTGCTCGCGGCCCAGTCGATCGCCTCCGCCGATCCCAGCCCGACGCCGTTCTCCAACGCCATCAGCAACTTGGGCACCTCGGGCGTCGCGGCCGCCCAGTCGTCGTAGTGCCGCACCAGGGCAACCACGTCGGCGGGCTCGCCGTCCAGCGGGAACTCCCGCGGCCACGCCAGCAGCGGCTTGCGCGAGGCCGGGGTCGGATACGGCGCCCGGTACACGTCGTGGTCCTCGGGCGACAGGTCGGCGACGCCCTTCGGCAGGTTGAACTCGATGAAGATGTTCTCCTCCAGGATCATCCGCTCCCCTTCCGCGGAGCGGAACTTCCGGAACAACTCGGCGCCGAGCGGAGGCAGCTCGTCGAAGCGCATCGGCCGCAGGAACGTTTCGATCAGCGCGATCCCGCGCACCCGGCCGGGATGCCGCGCGGCCCAGTCCATGCCCAGCGCGCCGCCCCAGTCGTGTCCGACCAGCACCACTCGGTCCAGCCCGAGCGCGTCGAACCAGGCGTCGAGGTAGGCGGCGTGATCGGTGAAACGGTAGGCGCTGTCCGGCTTGCCCGACTCCCCCATGCCGATCAGGTCCGGCGCCAGCACCCTGCTCCGGTCGGCCACGTGCGGAATGACGTTGCGCCACAGATGCGAGGAGGTCGGATTGCCGTGCAGGAACACGACGGGGATCTCTCCCGCACCGGTATCGCGGTAGTTGATGAACGAGTCGATGACGTCGACGGTGGGCATGACGTGGTCCTTTCGGGTCCGGCTTTATCGCCTGCACCCGTTTGGACACACGATTCACACCGCCTGTGACCGGATATGAAGTGAGCATCGTCACAGCCCCGTCGAACAGGTCGTCGCGAAGGCGTCAACTCTCGGACACATCCGTACTCATACAGTAGATATATGGCCGAAACTGAAGATCGGCTGAGAAACTTTCCGAACCGTCCGAACGAACTTGCCAATTCGCGCGGCATCTATCTACTGTCTTGATACGTAGAAAGAAGCGTGATCGAGACGGAGCGGATGCGTGCGGCAACGGGAAACGGCTTCCCTGGTCACCGGCGCCCGCCGGACATCGAACACCCCTGATCATCACGAGTGAGTCCGGAGCAGGCGCGGCTCGACACCTCGGGACCTCCCCCTCATCAGCCCCGTGGTGTCGTCCCAGTGCGGGTTTCGGAGTGGACAACCATCCGCACAACCGCGCGGCTCCACCGGCCTCCTCGTGATCACCGCCCCCGAATCGGCGCCGGCACGGCGATTCGGGGGCGGCCCCGTTCTCCGGCTCGGCAGCTCTGACGCACGGCCCGTTACCGGCCAGCTGTGCCGAATCTCATACGCGCCGATCGGTTGTGCGAACCCGGTCACTGGATACCTTTTCGCCGGTTACAGTTTCAAGTGGATTCGGCGTTAGGAAGTTCGATGAAGTCCACAGTGCAACGGCTGGCTCTGATCGGCATCATGGTGGCGACTTCCATCGGACTGGTCTCCTGCACAACCGTTCCGCCCGGCCAGTCGACCGCGTCGGGCTGCGGTTCCGGCGGACGGGCCTGCGCCGACGCGCCCGCCCCGCTTCCCTCGCGCGACGCGCTCGGGCTGTTGAACGCGCTGCGCGTAGCCGACCGTGCGCCCAAGACCGGATACAGCCGTGACGAATTCGGGCCGCCCTGGTCCGACAATGTCTCGGTGCCCGGCGGCAACAACGGCTGCGACACCCGCAACGACATCCTCCAGCGCGACATGACCGACGTGACGTTCAAGTCGGGCAAGTGCATCGTCGCGACCGGAACGCTCGCCGACTTCTACACCGGAAAGACCATCGACTTCAAGCGCGGCACGAAGTCCTCCGACGACGTGCAGATCGACCATGTCGTCGCGCTCTCGGACGCGTGGCAGAAAGGCGCACAGAAGCTTTCCGCCGAACGCCGCCGCGACCTGGCCAACGACCCGCTGAACCTGCAGGCCGTGGACGGTCCGACCAACCAGTCCAAGAGCGACTCCGACGCGGCCGATTGGCTGCCGCCGAACAAGGGTTACCACTGCGCCTACGTGACCAGGCAGATCCAGGTGAAGACGGCCTACCAGCTCTGGGTCACCGCGGCCGAAAAGGACGCCATGACGCGGATTCTCACCGCCTGCCCCTGAGTCCTAGGGAAACTCGATCACCACCTTCCCGAAGGGGTCTCCGGTGCGGAAGTACCGGTAGGCCGCTTCGGCTTCCTCGAACGCGAACACGCGGTCGATGACAGGACGCATCCCGTGGGCGGTGATCGCTCGGTTCATCGCCTCGAACTGCGTCCGGCTGCCCACCGCGATGCGGCGGATGGACAGATACGACGTGCCGAACGGGTTGCCTACGGGCGCGTCGGCGGCGGGCATCGCGCCGATCATCGTGATCCGCGCGTTGTATCCGCCCGACCGCACGGATTTCGCCAGGGTCGGCATACCCACCGCGTCGAGGATGTGTTCCACACCGTCGCCTCCGGTGTGGTCCAGCACGGCCAGCTCCCAGTCCGGTGTCCGGCTCCGATCGATCACCTCGTCGGCTCCCAGCGCGCGCAGCCGCTCGGCCTTTCGCGCGCTCGAGGTCACCGAGATGACCTGAGCGCCCAGCATTTTCGCGTGCTGCACACCGAAAAGGGCCACCGATCCACTGCCGACGGTCAAGACGGTCTCGCCGGGCAGCACCGGCACCGGCGTGGTCAGCGCCGCCCACGCCACCACTCCGGCGCAGGTCAGCGTGGCGGCCTCCACGTCGCTGAGATGGCCGGGCACGTGCACCACCGAATCCTCTTCCAGCACCGCGTACGTGGCGAGCATGCCGGGATAGGTGGCGCCGTACTGCTCGACCACGTGCGCTTGGCGCTGCGGACCGTCGGTCCAGCGGACGAAGTAGGAGGCGGTCACCCGGTCGCCGACCGCGGCGCGCGTCACTTCCTCGCCCAAGGCGATCACCTCGCCGACACCGTCGCTGAGCGGGACGACGCCCGGGGTCGCGGGCAGCGGATACGTTCCGTCCAGCAACATCAGATCGCGACGATTCAGTGACGCCGCCAGCATCCGGATCACCACTTGGCGTGGCCCTGGCTCTGGCATCTCCTGCGGCGCGACGGTCAGCGCGTCCGCCCCGCGCGCAGGGTCGAGATGGTAGGCGACGGCCCGCATCACGCGACGCCGATGTATTGGTGGTCCCACCGGATCCGGCCCGCGTCGTCGAGCGCGATGACGTCGTATCCGCCGCCGACGACCGCCCCGCCGGTCTTCGTCACCATGTGCCAGGTCAGGCCGATCAGGTTCAGTGAAAGGCGAACCGCCTGCCCCTCGGGTACGAACACGTGCTCACCAGGGGCGACGAATTCCTCGTAGGCGCGGTCCACGCGCCGGTCCAGCGCTTCGTAGCCGCGGATCTCCACGGTCGGGATCGGGAAGGACAGTCGCGCCAGCGCCTCCCGCATCTCCTGCGGCGGATCCACCAGTACCTGGGCGCCGTCCTCGGACCACAGTTCCCGGATCCGCTTGTGCCTGGCCTCCGCGTCGGATTCGTTCCACAGCGCGATGTAGCGCTCGGCGAATCGGGACAGTTCCCGCTCATCGAATTGATTGCTCATGGGACGGAGTCTCGCCGTCGTCCGAAGCCTGTGCGATTCCCCGCAAGGTATGGCGAGCCCGCCGCCCGACGCCCGATACTGCTGCCATGACGACGGCGGCCGAGTCCACCGGGTTCGCCCGGCAGCTCAAGCATTGGCGCACGCTGCGGCGGGTCAGCCAGCTGGATCTCGCGATCCGCGCCGACACCACGCAGCGTCATCTCAGCTTCCTGGAGCAGGGCCGCTCACGACCGGGACGCACCATGGTGGTGCGGCTGGCCGAATCATTGGAGCTGTCGCTGCGTGAGCGGAACGGACTACTGCTCGCCGCGGGTTACGCGCCGGTCTTCCCCGAATCGGCGCTCGACACCGCGGAATTGGCGCCGATACTGGAGGCGTTGCGGGCGATCCTGGACGGCCACCTGCCCTACCCGGCGCTGGTGGTCCGGCCGCACGGCATCCTGCTCGCCGCCAACGCGGCCTTCGAGGTGCTCACCGAGGGCGCCGCGCCGTGGCTGTTGGAACCGCCGGTCAACGTGCTGCGGCTCGCGCTGCACCCGGAGGGCCTGGCCGCCCGCGTGGTCAACCTGCCGGAATGGGGACGGCACGTCACCGAGGCGCTGCGCAACCGGATGGCCCGCAGCCCCGATCCCGGCTTGGACGAGTTGATCGACGAACTGGAGACCTATCTTCCGCAGACCGAGCCGGGACCGGACCATCTCGGTTTCGCGGTGCCGCTGCGCCTGCGCTGCGCCGAAGGGGAATTGCGTTTGATCACCACGCTCACCTCGTTCGCCACCGCGGTAGATGTCACGCTCGCCGAGTTGCAATTGGAGGCGTTCCTGCCCGGCGACGAGCAGACCGCGCGAATTCTGCGCGACCGCGCGGCGCGATACTGAGCGGGCCTGCGGTCACCAGTGCCGCGCGGCGGCGGTCAGCCGCTGACGGACCAGCTCGACGTGCGGGCGAACCGCGGGTCCGGGCCGACGCACCAGGAATGCCGTGTTGATCGGCGGGTCCTCCGGTTCCAACAGCGCGACGAGCGATCCCGAAGCCAGTTCGGCCGCACAGAGATACCGCGGCAGCACGCTGATCCCCGCACCCGCCGCGACCGCCGCGGCGACCGCGCGCAGGTCCGCGACGACCACCGCGGCCTCGGCGGCGAGCCGGACGCCGAAGACGTGCCGCCAATACCGGCGCAGGATCGGCAGATCCGGGGCGTAGCTGACCAGCGGAACATCGGACAACGCGACCGGGCCCTTGGCCCGCAACAGATCGCCGTCGACGCGCGCGGCGATCTGCGGCCCGGCGACGAGCACGAACTCCTCGTCGCCCAGCGGTTCGGCGACCACCGTCCGGCCTCTGGGCCGGACCGTCGACACCACCAGGTCGAAGTGCCCGGCCCGCAGCCCGCCGAGCAAGTCGTCGGTCAGCCCCGCGTGGACCGCCAGTCGGACCCCTCGCTCGACCAGCGGCGCCAGCGCGGGGAGCCCGTGCACCGCGAGGAACTCGGCGGGCCCGGCGAGACGAACGGCGGGCTGTGGCGTGGGTTCGGCGCGGTGGACCGGACCCGCCACGGTGTCCAGCGCGTCCAGCGGCGCGGCGATGCGCTCCGCCAGCTCGGTCGCCGCCGCGGTCGGCGCGACGCCGCGCGGCAATCGGTCGAACAGTCGCGCGCCGAGCCGCTTCTCCAACGCCTGCAATTGGCCGGTCACGGTCGGCTGGGACAAGCCGACCAGCCGCGCCCCGGCTGTGATCGAACCGGCCCGGTGCACTGCCAGGAAAGTGCGCAACTGGTTCAGATCTAGATTTCCATCGGAATCCCTATCCCTCACCGCGCAAGTCTATTCTGCCGCCGATAGCTGCACCGGAGGTCCCGCGGGTCGTTCGAACCCGCGGGACCTCCGGCCGGCTCAGACCGACGCGAGCTCGTGCTCGGCGGGAGCGTCCCAGTCGATCCGGTAGCGCTGCTCCGGTCCCATGGTCTTCTCCGGTTTCATCACGGTCTTGGCCATGACCGGCATGAGCAACTGCATCACCTTGCGCCCCACCGGCCCCGGCGTCTTGCTGTGATTGATCTTCGCCGCGCGGGCCGCGACGCCTTCCACCCGCTCGCGCCGCAAGCGCTCGTACACCGCGAACGCCTCCGGCGCGGGCAGATCACGCAGACAGCGAGCCAGCTGCACGGCGCTCTCGATCGCCAGCGACGCGCCCTGACCGGAGCTGTTGGACGGAGCGTGCACCGCATCGCCCACCAGTACCATCCGCCCGCGATACCAGTGCGGCACCGGCGGCATGATGTGCAGCGCGCCGACCACCTCCAACTGCTCCTCGGTGGTGCGCCGAGCGAGCTCGCCGCCAGGGGTGTCGTCGGCGTAGGCCTCGCGCAAGATCCGCAACCAGTGCGCGCTCGGCACCGCCCGCGCCGCGGTGAGCGACAGATACTCCTTGTGCGGCAGGTTCGCTCCCCATGCCACCCGCCCGTCCCCGAGCGGCCAGTACAGGTAGTAGGCCCGCTTGCCGAACGCGAAGGTCATGGTGTCCGCGGGGATGTCGGCGTCGCACTCGGTGGTCGCGCCGAAGCCGAGCATGCCGGTGTAGTCGGGGCCGGGCGCCTTCGGGTCGATCAGCGTGCGTACCCGCGAGCGGATACCGTCCGCGCCGATCAGCACGTCGGCGGTGGCCGTGCTGCCGTCCGCGAACTGGGCGGTGATGCCCGACGCGTCCTCGCGCACATCGACCAGGCGCTTGTCGTACTCGAACGGAACGCCCGCCGCGACCGCGTGCCGGTGCAGCGTTTGGTGCAGCTCGCTGCGATCGACCAGTTGCAGCGGCGGCATATCGGGGATGCCGGGCATCGCCAGCACCTTCGCGCCGACCGACATGTTCATGTTGCGGACCGGCAGCGCGATGGCGCGGACCGGGTCGCCCGCCCCGATGATGTCGAGCGCGGCGACGCCGTTCGGCGCCAGCGCGAGTCCGCTGCCGATGCCATAGGAAGGGCCGGGATAGGCCTCGTAGACGCGGGCGTCGATGCCCGCTTTGCGCAGGGCCGTCGCGACGACGGGGCCGGCGATGCCGCCACCGATCACCAGGGCGGTACGTGTTGTGGACATGGGTGTCTCCAGGATTCGTGCGATACGGGTTTCGGTTCCCGGACCGACACACGCGCCACCCACCCGGTTATCCTGTGGTTGCCAGCCTTGTAGCCGGGTGCGCGTTCGCGGGCGCGGTTCGAGACTGTTCGATCGGGCCCGGCGGCGGTGTTGCCGCACCTTCGCCGGGTCCGGTTTCTCGGCTAGTCCTCGGCCATCCCCCTCTCCACCATTTCGGCGACCTCCGACGGCAGCGTGCCGCGCTCGTGCCACTCGCGCCATTGCGCCATTCCGGGGAAGGTGCCCTCGGTCAGCTCCGCGCGCAGCGAGCGCGTCCACGCCGCCTCGGCTTCCAGCATCGCCAGCCCGAACTCGGACTCGATGAGGAACAGCCGCGGTAGCGTGCTCGCGAGCTCGCCGAGTTCGCGACGGACGGTCTCGATGGTTCGATCCAGCGCTTCCAGGCGAGTGCCGAGCAGTTCGGCCACCTCGGCAGGGGGAAGCACCGCGAGAATCGACAGCCCCGCGACGAACCGGTGCGGTTCCGGCTCCGGCGTCGACAGCAGTTCCCTGGTCCAATCGGCCATCTCGGCGCGGCCCGCGTCGGTGATCCGATAGATGACTCGCTCGGGACGGGCGCCCGCCCGCTCACTGCCGACGACTTCGAGAAACCCGACCTTGGCCATGTTCTGCACGACCGTGTAGAGCGAACCCCATTTGATCGCCATGTCGTGGTCCTTGCCCCGGTCACGCAGGGTCTGGGCGATTTCGTAGCGGTGCATCGGGCGCTCGACGATCACGGACAGCACCGCGAGCGCCAACAGGTTGTCGACCTTGCGTTTCTTCATCGCGGCACCTCCTCCTTACTCGTCTACGAATATACGTCTACGAGCAATTGGCCGCAAGAGCGGTCAGGCGGGCACCGTTTCCTGCTCGCGCGCGTGGTCCTCCAGCAACTTTGTGGCGATGTTCGTCAGCGCCTGATCCAGCAGTGCGCGATCGGCCGGGTCGGCCTCGTTCCAGTCGTCGAGCCTGGTGTCGAGCCAGCGCCGCCAGGCCGCCTTGATCCGATCCATCTCGGCCGCACCGGAATCGGTGAGCCGCAAGCGTTGTCCCTCGCGCGCCAGATAGCCTTCCGCGCCGACCTGGTCGTAGATCGGCTCGATCACCTCTTGGGGCACTCGGTGCGCCCGGGCGATTCCGGCCAGCGTGGCGTCACCGCGCACCCGGTCGCGCAGATACACCTGGCCGAGCGCCCATGCCTCACCGCGTGTGAGGTCGCTGTCCGCGTCGGCGAGGATGCGCGCGCCGATCGGATCCTCCGCCCCCGCTCGGTGCATGGTGCCCGCGATGGCGCGTTCCAGTTGCACCAGCCGATCGGGCGAGTCGGGCACCGAAAACCCTTCGCCCACATCGCCGACCCCCGCCCGCGCGCTGTCACGCAGCGGCACCTCGGGCAGGAACCACGCGACCACGAATCCGGCCAGCACGATCGGAACGACCCAGAAGAACACGTAATCGATCGAGTCCGCGTACGCGTCGATGATCGGCGCCGACTGTTCGGCGGGCAACGCGCGCAACGCCTGCGGGTCCGCCGCGACCTCGGGCGGCACCACGCGCACCTGAGCCAGCGCGGCGGCGAGGTTGGGGCCGATCTGGTTGCTGTAGAGCGTGCCGAAGATGGCCGTTCCGAAGGCGCTACCGAGCGTGCGGAAGAACGTGACACCGGAGGTCGCGGTACCCAGCTGGGCGTAGGGCACGGTGTTCTGCACGACGATGGTGAGCACCTGCATCGCCAGTCCGATACCCAGGCCGAGAATCAGCATGTACAGCGACTCCAGCAATGTGCCTGTGGTCCGGCCCATCGTCGACATCAAGTACAGGCCGAGCGCCATGACCAACGTGCCCGCGATCGGGAAGTACCGGTAGCGGCCGGTCTTGCCGACCACCTGCCCGGACAGGATCGAGGTGGTGAACAGGCCCACCACCAGCGGCAGCGTGCGAACACCCGACATGGTGGCCGAAACGCCGTCGACATATTGCAGATACGCGGGCAGGTAGGTCATCGAGCCGAGCATGGCGAAGCCGACGATGAAACTGAGGATCGAGCACACCGTGAACACCCGGCTGCGGAACAACCCCATCGGCAGCATCGGTTCCGCCGCTCGCAACTCGACCCCGACGAACGTGGCGAGCAGGAAAGCCGCCGCGGCGAACAGACCGATGATCGTCGGCGAGCCCCACGCGTACTGCTGCCCGCCCCATTCCAGGCCGAGGATCAGGCAGGAGACGCCCAGCGCCACCAAGCCGATGCCGAGGTAATCGATGATCGGCCTGGCCGCCGCGCGCACCCGTGGGATGGTGCGGGCCGCCAACGCGATCATCACCACCGCGACCGGCACGTTGACGTAGAAGCACCAGCGCCAGCTGGCGTGGTCGGTGAACAGGCCACCCAACGTCGGGCCGATCACCGTGGTCACGCCGAATACCGCGCCCAGCGCGCCCTGGTACTTGCCCCGCTGCCGCAACGGGATGATGTCGGCGATCAGCGCCATCGACGTGACCATCAGTCCGCCCGCGCCGAAGCCCTGGATCCCGCGGGCGAGGACCAGCACCAGCATGCCGTCAGCCAGGCCGGCGACCATCGAGCCGACGATGAAGATCACCGCACTGATCTGGAACACCAGCTTGCGGCCGAACAGATCGCCGAGCTTCCCGGCGAGGGCGGTCGCCACCGCCTCGGCGAGCAGGTACGAGGTGACCACCCACGCCATGTGCCCCGCCCCGCCGAGGTCGGCGACGATGGTGGGCAGCGCGGTGGACACGATGGTCTGGTCCAGCGCCGCCATGAGCATGCCGAGCACGATGGTGCCGAACACGATGTTGGTCTTGGCCCTGCCCATCGGGGCAACAGGGTCCGCGGCGACAGCAACCGAACCGGCCATCAGCCCAGTATGGGCTTTTGCCGCTTCGATGGATATCCAGCGACACGGCAGCGAATCAGCTGGGTTCGCCCTCTGGCGCTTCCTCCGGCCGCTCGATGAGCGACATCGCGATGGGGACGAGCAGATCGACGAGTTCGCCCACCGACGGACGGGGGTCGGCGAGCACCCACTCGTGCGCCAGCCCGTTGATCGCGCCGATCAAGGCGCTCGCCCCCCACCCCGGCGTGCCGCGCACCCGCGAACCGGGAGCAACCACCGGCACCACGTGGGTTTCCAGCACGGAAGCCCACGCGTGCCTGCGTTCGCGGCGGTGCCGCTCCATCCGTTCGCTCACGCCGACCACTTCGATGAAGGCGACCTTGGCGCGGTAGGGATCGGCGCCGATCGATTCGAGATAGGCGGTCACCACGGCGGTCATCGCGGCGCGCAGATCGAACCGCGGGTCGAGCGCGTCCATCCGCGCGACCACGGCCGCGGCGGCCTCGTCCTGGATCCGGTCGTACGCGGCGACCAGAACGTCCTCCCTGGTCTGGAACTCCTCGTAGAACTGACGCTTGGACAGACCCGCGGCGGCGCACACGTCGGCCAGCGAGCAATCGGCGTAACCGCGCTCGGCGAAGATGCGGGTGGCCGCGTCGAGGAACCGCTGACGCCGCTCGGCTTTCCGCTCCACGACGGCACGCCCGCCGTATTGCCTGCCCACTGTCGCCGTCATATCTCTCACCGTAGCGAAATCACGGCGACCACGAACTACCCCGCATGCCTCGGCCGCCGCCCGATTCGTACTTGTGATCCGGGTCATGACGCCGCATACTCGGGTCCAGTCTGAAACCGATGGGGCTCACAAATGTGGCTCACCGAACGAAGAGGTTCTCGCGTGGTCATTTCCCGCAAGCACGCACCGAAGCTGCTCGCGGCGCTCGCCGCGGTGGCGGTGGGACTGCCCTTCCTCCCCGCCTCGGCAGCCGCCGAGCCCGCGCCGGACGATCCGGTGGTCCAGCCCGCACTGCCGTTCCCTCTTCCGCCGCTGCCGCCGGGCTTCGACCCGGCGTTCTATCGCCCGCCCGCGCAGACCTACACCGACCTGGCCCCCGGCCAGATCATCGCCGCACGCCAGGTCAATCTGGCGAACCTGTCGCTGCTCCCGGTGAACGTGGACGCCTGGCAGTTGTCCTTCCGCTCCACCAACTCCCGCGGCGAGGCCATCCCCGCCGTGGCCACGGTGATCAAGCCGCGCGGCTACGTCGCCGACCGACCGCTGTTCTCCTACCAGATCGCCGAAGACTCGACCGGCAACTACTGCATGCCGTCGTATCAACTCCAGATGGGTTCCATCCCCGCGACCTTGACCGGCTCCACCCTGGTGGCCGCCCAGTTCCTCGAGGTGCAGGCTGCGCTGGCCCAAGGCTGGGCCGCGGTGATCCCCGACCACCAGGGGCCCGACTCGGCTTACGCCGCAGGACCTTTGGCGGGCCGCATCACGCTCGACGGCATTCGCGCCGCGGAGAACTTCGCACCGATGCAACTGTCCGGGACCGGGACCAGGGTCGGGATGATGGGCTACTCCGGCGGCGCGATCGCCACCGGCTGGGCGGCCGAACTGAAGCGCGACTACGCCCCCGAACTGAACGTGGTCGGCACCGCGGAGGGCGGCATCCCCGCCGACCTGTCGGCCGCGTTGCGGATGGCCAACGGCAATCTCTCCGCCGGGCTGATCTTCGCGGGCGC
Organism: Nocardia sp. NPDC004260; assembly: GCF_053603155.1. Taxonomy (NCBI): domain Bacteria; kingdom Bacillati; phylum Actinomycetota; class Actinomycetes; order Mycobacteriales; family Nocardiaceae; genus Nocardia; species Nocardia sp. NPDC004260. The sequence continues at coordinate 106,378 of NZ_JBSGEZ010000017.1, forward strand.
GCTCGGCGTCTCGCGCGAATATCCCGAACTGCGGAAATTTCTCGACGAGAACGCGAACGGCCTGGGCAAGCTCATGATCGCGGGCAAGGAACAACTCTGCGCGAGCTACCAGGCCGCCCTGTTCCCGTTCGCCGACAACCTCGGGATGCTGGCGAAGAACCCCTTCACCGACCCCGCCGTCACCGATGTGCTGCAAAAGACGAAGCTCGGCAAGGCCGTGCCGGATATGCCGGTGCTGATGTACCAGGCCAATGCCGACTGGTTGATCCCGGTCGGACCGGTCAACGAGCTCGTCGGAACCTATGCCGCGGACCCGGGCGCGCGGGTCGAGTACATCCGCGACCACTTCAGCGAGCACCTGACCCTCGACCCGATCGCGGCGCCGCGCGCGCTGCTGTGGCTGAAGGACCGCTTCGCGGGCGTGCCGGTGGCCGACGGCGTCACCATCACCGATGTCGGCTCGATGACGTTGGACCCCGCCACCTGGCAGGTATGGAGCGACACGGTGGGCGCCGTACTCGCGGCCGCCTTCGGGCAACCCATCGGCAGCGGCCGCTGAGCGATCCGGCCGACAGCTCGTGTCGCGGGCGCGTTCCGCGACACGAGCTCTTGCGTCTGAGACGATCGATGCCGATATCTTCCCCGTAAACTTACTCCAGAGTAAGGTTGGCGCATGGCGTGGAAACCAGCTGAGATCCCGGACCAGACGGGACGCACCTTTGTCATCACCGGCGCGAACGGCGGCTTGGGCGCCGTCACCACGAAAGTCCTGGCGTCCAAGGGCGCGACCGTGATCATGGCCTGCCGCAACGCGGTCAAGGCGAAAGAGGTCGCCGCGGGCATCGACGGCGATGTCCGCGTGGCGGAACTGGACCTGGCCGATCTGTCCTCGGTGCGCAAGTTCGCCGACGACAGCGGCGAATTCGACGTCCTGGTCAACAACGCCGGCCTGATGAACATCCCGTTCTCGCGGACCAAAGACGGCTTCGAGACCCAGTGGGGCGTCAATCACCTCGGGCACTTCGCGCTCACCGGCCTGCTGCTGGACCGGATCACCGATCGGGTGGTCACTCTCTCCAGCATCGCGCACAAGCAGACGCCGAAGCTCTGGATCGACGACCTCGACTACGAAAAGCGTCGCTATCAGCGCAATCTCGCCTATGCGCAGGCCAAGCTGTGCAATCTGATGTTCGCCCGCGAACTCCAGCGCAGGCTGCGCGAATCCGGCTCGGGCAAGCGCTCCTACGCGGTGCACCCCGGTGTCTCGGCCACCGACCTCTTCGCGCACACCGAGACCCCGCTCGACCACATCTCCAAGCCGTTCATCCGCCTGATCGGGCACTCGCCCGCCAAGGCGGCGCACTCGACATTGTTCGCCGCCACCATGCCGGACGCCGATCCCGAGACCTACTGGGGCCCGACCCGGCTCTTCGGCAGCCAGGGCCCGGTGAAACCCTCGTCGTCCACCCGCCTGTCGCAGAACAAGGACCTGTGGCAGCGGCTGTGGGCCGAGTCGGAGCGCAAGACCGGCGTCACCTACTCGTTCTGAGCGGAGCAACGCCGGAGCGCACGCCCTGTGCGCGCTGCCACAAGGCGGCGAGCGGCACCACTCGTGACGACTGGACTGCGTGATTTGTAGCGGCCCGCTGCCACATCGGAAGCCATGTCTGGCAGCGGGCGCGCGGCCGCTCGTCTCGGCATCCGGCACCGCACCGAGCGCCGGTCCGCTCCGCACCGTTCGTCGCCGCGATGACCGTGGTCACAGCAGGCGCCGGACGGCGTACCTTGTTCTACGGCCCGCGTAGTAGAACGGGTACCGTAGAAGCCGTGTCCGCCTCACCCCGCCGCTCGGCACACAACCGCCCGGCCCTCATCGCGCTGGTGATCGTCGCCGCGCTGGGCTGCCTGGGGCTGGCCTGGTGGCAGTGGGAACGGTACGAGTCCGCGACCGGCACCGCACAGAATCTCGGCTACGCGTTGCAGTGGCCCCTGTTCGCGGGTTTCGCCGTCTTCGCCTACTTCCGGTTCGTGCGGCTGGAACGCGAGGCAGGCGAACCAGAGGAAAAGAACGAGTCCGCCGCGGCTTCGCGGCGCGATTCACCCACAGCCAGGCGCGCCGGGAAGCCGATCGCGCCGACCGAACTCCCGGCGGGACTGCTGCCCGAGCGCCCGAAGGCCGTCCGGGATGAGGACCCCGTGCTCGCCGAGTACAACCGATACCTCGCCGCGCTGCACGCCGACGACATCGAAGAACAGGTCCGCACGACAGGCCTGCACACCCGCGAGAGGAGCGCCGGTTGACCACCAGCGAGAATTCCACCGAGACCACCGCTGCCCCGGCCCCGGCCAGGAATGCCGCCAAGATCGGTCCGGCGCTGCTGCGCTATCGGGCGCTGGCCTGGATCACCGGCCTCTGGTTGCTGCTGCTCACCGGTGAGATGATCGCCAAGTACGGCTTCGACGTGGCCACCCCCAGCTGGATCGCGGTCGTGCACGGCTGGGTGTACTTCGTCTACCTGCTGGTCACCGCCGACCTCGCGGTCAAGGTCCGCTGGCCGGTCCTGCGCACCGTCGGCACCCTGCTCGCGGGCACCATCCCGTTGCTGTCGTTCTTCGTCGAACACGTCAACGCCAAGCAGGTCAAGCAGACCTTCGGCGTCTGAGGCGTCAGCCTTCGGCGAGCGCCGCCAGCGCGGGCGTCAACTGGGCCAGCGCCCGCCCGCGATGCGACACCGCGTCCTTCTGGGCGGGCGTCAACTGGGCCGCGGTGACATCGCCGCCTTCCGGGACGAACAGCGGGTCGTAGCCGAAACCGCCGTCGCCCACCGGCTTCCGCCCGATCGAGCCGGGCCATTCGCCGCGCACCACGGTCTCCGCGCCGCCGGGCACCACCAGCGCGCAGGTGGACACGAACCGCCCGCCGCGCCGCTCGTCCGGCACATCCGACAGCTGCGCCAGCAGCAGCGCGTTGTTCGCCGCGTCGTCGCCGTGCTTGCCCGACCAGCGCGCCGACAGCACACCCGGCATGCCGTTCAACGCGTCCACCTCGATACCGGAATCGTCCGCGACGCAGGCCAATCCGGTGGCCGCGGCGCCATCGCGCGCCTTGGCCAGCGCGTTCTCCTCGAACGTCGCGCCGGTCTCGGGCGCCTCGTCGTACGGGGGAACATCGTTCAATCCGACGATCTCGATGCCGACGATGCCGGCCTCGTCGAGGATGCGGCGCAGTTCGTTCAGTTTCTTGGTGTTGCGGCTGGCCACCAGCAGACGGCGGGTCATCACTTCCTCTTCGACTCGGCGGGCTCGGGAAGCACCCCGGGATACGGCAGCGCCAGCGCCTCTTTCTGCACGACGAACAACTGCTCGCAGGACGCGAGCGCGGCATCGAGCAACTTGTCCAGCGTGGAGCGCGGGAAGGTAGCGCCCTCGCCGGTGCCCTGGATCTCCACCAGCGTTCCGGTATCGGTGGCGACCACGTTCATGTCGACCTCGGCGCGCGAGTCCTCCTCGTAGGGCAGATCCACCCGCACCCGGCCGTCGACCACGCCGACGCTCACCGCGGCGATCGCGCAGGAGATCGGCTGGGGGTCGGCCAGCGCGCCCGCCGCGCCGAGATAGGTCACGGCATCCGCCAGCGCCACGTAGGCACCGGTGATGGCGGCCGTCCTGGTACCGCCGTCGGCCTGGAGCACATCGCAATCGATGGCGATGGTGTTCTCCCCGATCGCGGCGAGGTCGATGCAGGCGCGCAGTGAGCGGCCGATCAGACGGCTGATCTCCTGGGTCCGTCCGCCGATCCGGCCCTTCACCGATTCCCGCCCGCTGCGAGTGTGCGTCGCGGCGGGCAACATCGCGTACTCGGCGGTGAGCCAGCCCAACCCGGAGTCACGCCGCCACGGCGGCACCCCCTCGGTGACGCTCGCGGTGCACATCACCCGCGTCTGCCCGAACTCCACCAGCACCGAACCAGCTGGATGCGTGGTGAAACCACGGGTGATCCGGACCTCGCGGAGCTCATCGTCCGCCCTGCCATCGGCTCGTCTCGACACGGCCACAGCCTACTGTGTTCAATTTGCCGCGACTTCGTCGCGGCGTGTTCGCGGCCCCTTGTGGCTCGCGTGTGCGCGGCCGCCGCTTGCTCCTTCGTCGCGTACGCGGCGGCCG